>JAZOWR010000405.1:0-13947 GCA_045659345.1 Ructibacterium sp. | reverse complement strand
AAGCTGACGGACTTGTTGCGATTGGCAATGTAATGGTCGTCCATGAGACTGCGCTAAATGTGGAACACGCAGACCTTGGGGGCGTAGTATTTACCGAGACAGGCACATATTTTATGGCTATGGAGGGAGCCTTTTACGTTTCTTCCCTCACCATTCCCGGCTATACTGGTTTCCCGACCAAGACCGTAAAAAAGATTGAGGAAAAGTATCTACCTACAAAATTTCTGATCGTAAGATGGTGGATTACTGGCGGTGCTACTGCTAGAGGGGAAGCAAATATGTCTTACGCAGAGTGTGAAAGGTTGCTCGCAAATGCTGAGTTGTTTGGTGCGTTTGGCATTTCCAATTTTAATTTTAGCCCTATTATGGTGTACAAGCTCGATTCGTATATTAATTTGGAAATTATGATGCCAGATGGCAATCCCGCCATGCGGTTTTACTGGACACCAGACGGAACTATCAGCACGAAAGAACCGACCACCTAACCGCAACCGAAGCCTAAACCAACAGAAGTACCACTCAGAAATGAGCGGTACTACAGGAGGCCACCACATGAGTGAAGCAATCATCGTGGCGTAAAACAAGCTACAACAACTACAACAAAGCAAAACGTGATTTTGTGACAAAAGGGGTGAAAATATGACCTTGCTTGAGATGAAAAAGAAGGTGCTGGGGATGATCGAAGAGCTGAACCCATACAGCGAACTTCTGACGGATGACCCCGATATTTCTACCAAGATTAACGATGTGACAAATCAGATCATGTTCGAACTGGCAAGAATGAAGAAAATCCCCAAGTATGTGGAGCTGAAGGTTCAGGCCGGGGATATGATTGAGTTTGCGGACATCGAGAAGAAATGCGGCTATGAGATTTACCAGATTGGCCTTGTCGGCGGCGTGGAATTCAAGCCCAAGGCAGACGGGACCGTGCTGAAAATCCTGGAAGACGGCACAGCGGAAATTGACTGCTTTGTATATCCGGAGCGGATCACGGATAAGACCAAGGACAGGGCGTATGAATTTGAGCTTTCCCCGGATGCTCTGGAAGTGATGCCGTATGGTATTGCAGCACACTTGCTGCTGAGTGACGTATCTGCCGATTATGGCACACACTATGCCAATGAGTACGAAAAGATGTTGCAGCGGCTTGATCCCCGCTACAGCATGAACAGCATTTATGTGGAGGGCGGTGTTGAGATTTGAGCAGCGCAACCGGAGATTTGGTATCGAGAATTTACGGCGGCTTCCGGGGCGTGGACTTCCGGGGCGAAGAGATCAACATTGTCCGCAGCCCTGACAGCCTGAACGTCTGGAAGGACTACAAGAATACAGACAGCATCCGCACCCGTCCTGGCATGGCATTGCAGACGGCCTTTGATGGGCCTGTATACGGCATTTTCTTCTATAACGATATGCAGCTGGTCCATAGCGGGAACAAGCTGTACAAGGTAAAGGGCGGTGTAAAAACCGTCCTTTTTTCCGGCCTGAAGGAAGCAATCAGCAACAGCTTCACCTTCGAAAACGTGTGGTACTTCAAGGACGGGAAGCACTATTTACAGTATGACGGCAGCACGGTCAAGGAAGTGGAGGGCTATGTGCCGACTACCTCCATTGGCAGAAAGCCCGGTGGCGGCGGCACGACATACGAAGATGTGAATATGCTGGACGGCAGACGGATCAACACGTTCCTGGCAGATGGCGGCAGCTTCGACTTCCTGCTGGATACCATGAACATTGACACGGATTACCCGCCCATTGTCAAAGTTGATGACAAAACGGTAACAAGTGGGTACACGGTGGACTATGGGGCTGGCAAGATCAGCTTCACCAAGGCACCGGACGCACCGAAGACGGACGGACGGGACAACGTATCCATTCAGTTCCGCAAGACCATCCAGGCGTATCGGGACACGATTTTGAAGTGCACGCTGCTTCAGGTGTTCGACAACAGAGTGTTCTTCAGCGGAAACGAGGAATACCCAAATGTTGTCTGGCACACCAGCCTGAACAATCCCGCCTATGTCAGCGATTTGGACTACTACAGAGAGGGTTTGGATAGTGCCAGGGTCAGAGGACTTGTGGCTGGCAACAATGCGTTGTGGGTGTTCCGTGAGCCTTCACAGGCCAATACCACGGTGTTCTATCACACGCCTACCATTGATGCGGAGTATGGCAAGATTTATCCCTCCACCCATTCCAGCATCACCACGGGCTGCGTTGGTAAGGCAATCAACTTCAATGACGATATCGTGTTCTTCTCGGACCGTGGCATGGAGGGCATCAGCGGCGATGTGACCACGGAGCAGGCTGTGGCACACAGAAGTTCTCTTGTAGACCGGAAGATGATTGCAGAGGCCGGATACAAGGACATGGTTCTGGAAGAATGGGAAGGATATCTGCTGGTGTTCATTGGGGACAAGGCGTATCTGGCAGACAGCCGGACGGCCTTCAGCAATGAGGGCCATATTGAATATGAGTTCTTCCATTGGCAGCTTGAAAAGAATGTCACCTGCTCTCAGGTGAGCCAGGGCGTGCTGTACCTTGGCACGGAGGACGGCGTGTATACGCTGACTGACTACACCTGTGACGTGGAGAGCTGGTGGGCCACACCGAAGGACAAGTTCGGAAGCCCGAATAAGCTGAAAACAACTTCCAAAAGAGGCTGCGTGGCAGAGGCCACGGGCGATATCGCCGTATACGCCAAGTTGGAAGACACGGACTTTGAACTGATTGGCGAATACAAGGATGTGGCAGATTACTTTGTAAGCCGGATCAAGCGGAAGAAGTGGAAGGATATCCAGCTGAAATTCTATTCCAATACCAGATTTAGCCTTGAGACAGTTACCCTTGAGAGCTTTATCGGTGGGTTCATCAAGAGATGACAAGGGGTGAGAGAATGGCAACAAACTATGAGATCAACTACAATGACCAGCGTTTTACGCAGGTGGAAGCGGACAAGAATGTTGCGCTGAATGACCTGGAACAGACCTATTCCGGGATGATCGACAAGTCCGACAAATACTATCAGGATCAGATTGATGCATCCAAGCAATGGGCCGACAAGCAGGCGCAGCTTCAGCAGGAAAAGACCGACTTTGCCATTGACAAGATCGAACAGCAGAAGGCACAGGCAAAGAAGGACTACACCAAGGAGCAGTCCGGTGCCTATGTGGACTGGCAGAAGCAGAGCAACGAATACGGTGCCAATGCCGAGCAGATGGCGGCACAGGGTATGGCTGGCAGCGGATACAGCGAGAGTTCCCAGGTGAGTATGTACAACACCTACCAGAACCGGGTTATGACCGCCAGGGACGCATATCTGAGGGCCGTGCAGAACTACGACAACTCCATTACGGAGGCCAGATTGCAGAATAATTCGCTGCTGGCTGAGATTGCATACAATGCCTTGCAGCAGCAGCTTGAGCTTTCCCTTCAGGGCTTCCAGTACAAAAACCAGCTCATTTTGGACAAGACCAAGCAGAAGCTGGAAGTGGAGAATATGTACTACAACCGCTATCAGGATGTGCTTGAGCAGATCAACCATGAGAACGCATTGGCAGAACAGGTCAGACAGTTCAATGAGAACAAGGCCATGGAACAGGCGAAGATGGCCGAGCAGAAGCGGCAGTTTGATGCCCAGCTGGCAGAGGAACAGCGGCAGTATAACGAGACGATGGCGTATAACAAGGCGAAGGCTGCAAGCGGCGGTGGTTCCGGCGGTGGTTCCGGCTCCGTTAAAAAGTCTGGCGGCAGCGGAAGCGGCGGCAGCACCGTCAAAAAGCCGACATCCAACACGAAGACCACTAAGGAAAGAATTGCAGCAGATAATCCGCAGCCGCAGACCAAGGGCTTTACTGGCACCACCTACAGCGAAGCTGTCGCATACATGAAGAGCAATGGCGTTTCCAGCGCACAGGCATCTAATGTGATGACGAAGAGCGAGTGGGCCAGACGGAAAACATCCGGCAGCAGCGGTGCGCATACCGCAAATTACAGCAGCTATCAGGCATATCTAAAAGACTATTGTGCGTATGCAATTGGTTAAGGGGGCGGCAATATGACTTTTTCCGAATGGAGCAACAAGAAGAAAAAGAAAGAACAGGAGGAAGCTGCCCGAACTACCACCACGAAGAATACCGTGAATGCCACCAATGCCAACAAGAAAACGTCTGCCACGAAGCAGACGTTTTCTGAGTGGAGCAATCAGAAGTATGGCGTGGAAGACATTGCGCCTGTCAGAACAACGGTCACGACCACCACGAAGAAGGACGAGAAAGAGGAAGACCGGAAGTGGTTTGAGAAGGGTGCGTTTGAGGACGGATACCAGTTTGGAGATGTGATGAAAACCATTCTTGGTACTGCCACGGACGTTGCGGAGAATGTGGGCGCAGGCGTAATCGGCATGGGCGAAAAGGCCCTGGATGCAATCGCCTACGTCTCTCCCCTTCTGACACAGGGCCAGTTCTACCAGAACGGCGGCGTGTATCAGAGCGCACAGACGCAGAAGATGTTCAACGAGAGCATTGAGGAAAGCAAGAAGTGGTCTGCTGACTTCATCCAGAAGGATCTGTACGATGAAGAAGAGGTTGCCAAGAAGATTGTACTCGGCACGGATGCAAATTCCGTGCTGGGTGAGAAATCGGATGCGCTGGTCCAGTCTGGCGGTCAGCTCTTGGCTACGGTTGGCTTGCAGGCTGCGGGTGTTCCGTGGTTTTTGACCACGGGTACAACCAGCTTCGGCAGTCAGGCCGAAGTTGCGCTGAAGGATGACGCAGGCTATGAAGAAGCTGGCTTGAGTGCTGCGGTCAGTGCGGGTGCGGAAATCCTGTCCGAAAAGCTGTCCGGCGGTATCAAGTTCGGCGGCAAGGCGTTGGATGATGCTTTGGTCAAAACGCTTTCCAGAAAAATTTCCGACAAGACTGTGCGGACGATGGCGAAGTTTGGACTTGATGCTTTTGGTGAAGGTCTGGAAGAAGTCGTGTCCGGTGTGTTCAGCAACCTTGGAACTGCGCTTTACAAGGAAGAAAGCGTTGGCGAACTGCTTACCAGCGAACAGGCTATGGACGAATACCTTGAGAGCTTCATTGGTGGTGCTGTTCTTGGTGGTGGTTCCAGCGTTGTTGGTGCAGTCAAGGCAAACAAGAAGGGCGTGGATGCTGTTTCCGGTCTGACTGCCAATGAGCAGAAGGTTGTGGAACACGAATATCAGAAGCGCATTGCTGAAGAAGAAAAAAACGGCAAGGTCACAGAGCGGCAGAAATCCAAAATCTATGACGAAGTTCTTTCTGAAATGGACAAGGGTTATATCTCCACGGACACCATTGAGGAAGTGCTGGGCGGGGAAACCTGGAAGACCCACACGGACACCATTGCCAGGGAAAAGGCCATGCAGGAAGAGTACGACACGCTGTATCAGATGAAGAACGGCGATAAGTCCGATGCGCAGATTGACCGTCAGGCCGAGCTGAAAAAGCAGCTGGACGATATTCAGCAGAACTTCAACCGCGATCAGCTTGGGGATGAAGTGCTGTCCCTGGTGCAGAATGACCGTCTGGCTGAGAGCTACAACGAGCGCAGCCGGAGAGGACAGGCATTTGAAGCGGACCTGACCAAGTACGATGCCAAGCAGCAGGCCACCATCCAGAAGGCCATGGACAGCGGTATCCTGAATAACACCAACAGAACGCATGAGTTTGTCGATATGATTGCAAAGATCACGGCAGACAAGGGCGTTTCTTTTGATTTCACCAACAACGAAAAGCTGAAGGAAAGCGGCTTTGCGGTGGATGGCAAGGCGGTCAATGGTTATGTGACCAAGGACGGCATTACACTGAACATTGACAGCGCAAAGAGCATGAACAGCGTTGTGGGCCATGAGATCACGCACGTTCTGGAAGGTACGGAACTGTACCAGACCTTGCAGAATGTGATCACGGAGTACGCCAAGGCCAAGGGCGATTATCAGGGCCGATACGATGCGCTGGCAAAGCTGTATGAGGGCGTGGAGGGTGCAGACATCAATGCAGAGCTGACCGCTGATTTGGTTGGTGACTACCTGTTTACGGACACGGATTTTGTCCGCAATCTGTCTGTGCAGCACCGGAATGTGTTCCAGAAGATTTACGATGAAATCAAGTATCTGTGCAAGGTGGCAACGGCAGGCAGCAAGGAAGCACGGGAGCTGGAAAAGGTCAAGCGGGTGTTTGAGGAAGCGTACATGGCAGATAGCAAGGACGATCTTGCCGGAATAAAAAATAGAGACACCCAATCCAGTGAACGTCCAGCACTAATCGCTGAAGGTTATGGAAAGGATGTCTCTACGGAAGCCCCTACCACCGCTACTACGCAGAATGCGATTGGCGATATACAAGGGACTTCCTTTGGCGACAATGTACCACAGGGGCAAGAAAATGTCAAGTATTCCCTTTCTGACAGTGACGGCAAGGAGCTTTCCGAGGAACAGCAGGAGTATTTCAAGGACAGTAAAGTGCGAGACGAGAACGGCAGTCTGAAGGTCATGTATCGGGGTGACAATGGTGACTTCACTGTGTTTGATCGCAAGAAGTCCAGCTATTCCAACCTGTACGGCAGAGGTTTCTATTTTACCGACAGCGAAAGTCACGCAAAGCAATACGGCAATGCAAAGGCGTTCTATCTGGACATCAAAAACCCTGTATCTGCTACGGAGCAAACGATCACAGAGGAACAGATGCGAAACTTCCTTGAAGCTGTGGCTGAGAACGAAGACGATTACAGTTTTGAGAACTATGGTTACGGCGCAACGGTGGATAGCGTTCTGCACAGCGTTTACAGTGGCAAGAGCGATTTTGCGATGCTGTACGATGTGTCTCAGACCGCCATTGGTGACATGGTAGAAGCTGTTGAACTGTTCAACGAGGTCAATGGCACAGATTTTGACGGGCTAATTTTGGATACAGAGACAGTGGCGTTCCGCTCCAATCAGATCAAGAACGTGGACAATCAAGCTCCGACTTCTGATCCTGACATTCGCCGTTCCCTGTCTAATGTTGGCGAGGAAGCCAATGCTGACAGCCTGAGTGCGCTGAAGCTGGAAACTGCACCTGTTGAGGATGTTGCACCCGTACAGGAAACTGTTGCAGAAAACGCAACGGTTGAAGAAAACCTGTTCCCGGATGATGACTATGCTCCTATTGCTGATGATCCTGAACGGTTTGACAGTCTGGATGATGCGGATGTGCCGCCGGAGCGGGTTGTAGAAACCGGAGAACGAAGCGATCCCGTGAAGATGCCGAAGAACACGGTAAACATGATTGCCGAGAATGTGCGTGACAGTCTTTGGGTTGAAAACAAACAGATGGGTGACGTTCGCAGGATCGTTGAAGAATACGCAATGCAGGAGTTCCCGAACAAGGACTGGCTGTTCCAGGAGCTGAAGGACAATTTTGGCAGTCATACGGAAAAGTCCGTGGATGAAGAGACAAAGGAAGTCAAGAACGCTCTTCGGAGATATAGACTGAATGTGTCTGATGCAATCAAGAGTGAGATTGCAGACTACAACGATCTTCGCAGAAGCAACTTCGGCAAGGTCCTGTTTTCCAGACAGGGAACGGCAGTTGATGTGGCATATGAAGAACTGAGTGCCATGTATCCCGGTTTCTTCCCGAATGACATTATCAATCCAACGGACCAGTTGCTTCAAATTATCAACGTTGCCAACATGGATGCCACAAATGAGTATACGCATACCATGAATGATGAAACTGTTTGGGCTGTCGTAAACGATATTGCCGAGACAGTTTCTGACTACCAGCATATCCGGTCCGAGCGGGATGCTGGGAGACCAATGCCGAAAGAAGCGTTTGACGATCTGGTGAAAAATGCCGACAAGTATGCTCCGGCAAGACCGTCCCAGCAAGCGGCGTTTGATGCACCGATTACAGCGAATGCAGCAGCTCCCACCTATGATGCGCAGGCCGGAAAGGGTGTTGTAGAAGGGCAGCAGAGTTTCATCAAGGAAGAACCGAAGCAGCAGACCGAGGAAGAACGGAAGCAGACCAGAAAGCAACTCCACCAGAGCATCGTTGACAGTGTAAAGGCTGACTTCAAGGCAAAGGGCTTTGACTTTGACAAGGTTCTGAAGAACGCAAAGAACCTGTCTACGTTCGCTACGGTAGACAATATGCCGCAGCGAGTAATGGAAAAGGCGTTGGGCCACAAGGAAGGTCAGACATTGAGCGATCTGACGGTCAATAAGGTTGCACAGAACGAGACTGAGGGCATCAAGTGGCTGAACAAGCAAGTGGAGACGATCAAGAACATCTCCAAGCAGCACGGCATTAAGCCTGGAAGCAAGGCCAGTGCTGCCGCTCAGATGTACGCAGAAGGCTTCTATGTGGCTGAGAACAACGACATCATTGCATACGGCGATGCAGAGCTGGCAAAGGACTTCCCGAACGTCAAGGTGCAGCAGAGCATCAAGAGACTTGCAAACGATCCCAGGATCAGACGGATTTACGATGATACGCTGGCAATGATCAATGCATCCAGAACGAGAAATGCATACCCGGAAATTCCGAGACTGGACAACTACTTCCTGCACTTCCGGGCAATGGATGACACGTTCTCTAAACTGGGTCTGCCGTTCAATCCCAACGACATTCGGGCAAAGGATTTGCCGACAGACCTGAACGGCGTTACCGCAGACCTGAAGCCGGGACAGCCTTACTTTGCGAGTGCCATGCACAGACGAGGCAAGCGGACATCCTTTGACCTGCTGGGTGGTCTGGAACGATACCTGAACAGCGCAAAGAACCAGATTTATCACATTGATGACATCCAGACATTGAGAGCTTTGCGGAACTACATTGCCGACACCTACGGTCAGGCAAATGGCCTGGAAGGGCTGGACGCTCTGAGTGAAGAAGAGGCGCAGGATCGCATTGAACAGGTGTACAACTCCCACCTGTCCACCTTCGCCAAGTTCCTGAACGAAGAAGCAAATATTCTTGCTGGCAAGACCGCTCTAATCGACAGAGGTTTGGAAGGCATCATTGGCAGACGGGGCATTACGTTCCTTGATACTGTTAACAAACAGGTCGGCAGCAACATGGTTGGCTTTAACCTATCCTCTTCTTTGACGAACCTTGAGGCGATACCGAGAGCGTTTGCAAAGACGAACAAGTTTGATTTCGTCAAGGCACTTTCGCAGACCGTGGCCAACAAACTGAGTTTCGGACACTTCGACAGCTTTACGAAGGACAGTCCCGTTATCATCCGCAGAAAGGGTTCTGACAGGTTCTATCGGACACCTTGGCAAAAAGCCGGAGATGCAGGCTATGTGTTTATGAGTGCTATTGATGATGTCTCCACGGAACTGATTGCAAGAACGAAATACAACGAACTGACACGCAAGGGCATGGATGCGCAGAAGGCCCATTATGAGACGGACAAATGGGTATCCCGCCTGATGGGTGACAGATCGCTTGGTCAGATGCCGCAGCTCTACAACTCTAAGATGCTGGGCCTTGTGACCAAGTTCCAGTTAGAGGTCCGAAACGTCCTTGACAGCAATTACTATGACACGATCCAGGATGCAAAGGTGTCCACAGAACACATTGAAAACGGCCTTGCAAGGAACGCCAAGAGAGCTGCCAAGATTGCAACAACTATGTTTGAAACTGCGGTAGCTTCGCACCTGTTCGGCAAAGCGTTTGAGAGTGTTGCCGGGTACAATCCCACTTTTGACATCATCGAAGTGCTGATGACAGTCTTTGGCTTTGACGATGACGAAGACAGCGAGGATACTGTGCTGGACAACATCGAGCAAGGCTTCCTTGCGCTTCTGGAAGACCTTCCGTATACCAGCACATTGACAGGTGGCCGTATCCCGATTTCCTCTGCGCTGCCGATCACGGAGCTGGTGAAGGGGCAGGACGAGTGGGGCAATGAAAAGTCCAGATGGGAAACCCTGGGCGAGATTGCGCCTTACTATCTGTTACCCGGTGGTTACAGTCAGGCCAAGAAGACCGTACAGGGCTTGTCTATGTTCTCCGATGATCACCCGATTGCTGGTTCCTACACGGACAGCGGCAATCTGCGGTTCCCTGTGGAGGATACCATGAAGAACCGCGTGAAGGCTGGTATCTTCGGTCAATGGTCGAGCGAGAACGCAAGGGATTACTTCGACAATGAGCGTAGTCCTCTGAAGGAAAAGCAAATTCAGGAGTTTGTCGATGTAGATATTCCCATCCGTGACTATTGGGAGTATCGGGAAGGGCTTAGTGGCCTGAGCAAGCTGGAAGAAAAGGCTGACTATATTGCCGGACTGGATTTGCCGATTGACAAGAAAAACTTGCTGATCAACAACATTGCAGACCGGGAAGAAGACATTGACCTGGCAGGCTATGAGAATTACGCAGGCTTTGACGAGTTCGACTTTGCGGAAAAATACCCTAAAAAGTACAAGATTGCTCAAAAGGTTGGCGGCTATGAAGCCTACATGAAGTACAAAGACGGCATGAAGGATATGAAACTGGCAGAAAAGGTTGACTATATTGCCAACCTTGATTTGACCACGGCGCAGAAGAACGCTCTGGTCAATGGCGAAACTGACAGAAAAGAGCCTATTGACTTGACGGGGTACGACACCTCTGTGTATTCCAGCTTCGAAGAGTTTGAGTATTCCAAGGAGTATCCTGAGAACTATGCCGTTGCAAAGGCCGTGGGCGGCTACGATGCTTACAAGAGCTACTCCGGCGAACTGTACGACATCAAGGCCGACAAGGATGAATACGGCAAGAGCATCAGCGGAAGCCGGAAGGAAAAGGTTCTGGACTACATCAACAATCTGGATGCGGACTACTACACGAAGATCATTCTGTGGAAGAGCGAGTACACGTCCGATGACAGCTACAACACGGAGATCATTGACTACCTGAACGGCAGAGACGATATTTCCGGTGAGGAAATGATCGCAATTCTGCGGAAGCTGGGCTTTGATGTGACAGATGACGGAGACATTTCCTGGTAAAGGGGGAGATTGAAATGAGCAAACAAGACGGATATGCGTCCCGAACTGCTGCTGACTTGGAGCGCAAGTACAATTTCGGTCAAACCTTTGCCGAGGTCTACGGGCTTGTCAAAGATGCACAGAGGGCAGCGGAAGAGGCGCAGAGTGCTTTTGACGGGCTGAACCAGGAGCAGATTTTCAATCTGCTGACCAACTACGGCGAAGCCCAGGGCATTTACCGGGATGACAACGGAGATGTGTATGTCAATGCATCGTATATCAAGTCCGGCAAGCTGGCGGCTGAGTTCATTGACGTTGAAAATCTGAAGGTTTCCTCCGCAAACATCGTTGGTGAATTGGTGGCTACACAGATCGACACGAAAGACCTGAAGGTGGCTGCCGCCAACATCACGGGGACGCTGACGGCGGGGCAGATTGATGCAACCAATCTGAAAGTAAGTGCAACAAACATTACGGGGACGCTGGCCATCGGCCAGCTCCCCGACACGGTTGCCAAAACGTCCGATATCCCGACTTCGACAAGTGACCTGACAAATGACAGCGGATACCAGACTGCCAGCGGCGTGACAACCATTGTCAGGGGCGTTGTGACTACGGATTATGTCAATGCGCTGGGCATTTCGGTAGATGCTGCGAATGTGAAGGGGACGCTGACCATTGGTCAGCTCCCCGGCACGGTTGCAAAGACTTCGGATATTCCGACTTATACCAGCCAGCTTAACAACAATAGCGGCTATTTGAACGAAAGCGGTGTGACTACCATTGTCAACGGCATTGTCACGGCTGACTATGTAAATGCGCTGGGGGTATATGCTTCCGTGCTGCAAAGTGAGGGCAGCAGAGCATGGCAAACCGTAACCATTGAGGACGGTGTGATTGACTTCTATTCCGGCAGCATCCGTGATTTGGATTACGGAACGCTGTGTATGTCCGCAAGTTTGCTGACGTTTGAGTGCGAAGATGAAATCCGGTTCTATATGCCTAACGGACGCTACTTTGCTTTCTCTAACGGCGATTTGAGCTATTACGATGATGATGGGTCTGTCATTTCCACGGCAGTATTCCAGTAAGAACGGAGGAACAATATGGACACCAAGACAAAGCTCCAAATTGTAATCAACACCCTGGACCAGATCACGGTCAACAGCAAGAAGAACCTGGACTATCTGCTTGGCAGCATCCAGACGTTGGAACAGATCAAGCGGGAATTGGAGGCGAAGACCAATGATGACAAACCTGATCAGAATTAAAGGCACCGATTATCCGGTGCCTTTTGTGCGCTTCCGGGAAACGGATTTCCGGCACGACAGACGCAGTACCGTGACCATTGTAACGGAACTGGAATATGCGGCGGTTGTGGCCCTGTTTACTGATCCGGGTGAATGGTCTGCGGTGCGGCATTATGCGCCTTTCACGGATGCGGAGGGCAACACCGTGGAGGAAGCGGATATTGTGACAGACTGCACGGGGTACGATGTTCTTTGCAGCATCCGGGACAACCGGGATGGACTACTGGAAGTTGTGATGGGCAAGATCACGGACGGCGAGGCGTGGGCCGAACTGCGGGAGGCGTTGGAAGGATGACAAGAAAAGAACTTGATGCCCTGAAGGCGAAGATCACAGAGAAGCAGGAAAAAGCATCCGATCTTGATGTTATTGTTGCGCAAGTAATGGCACTGCCTTACGGCCAGCTCAAGAAGGTGCTGACTAACGAGGTCATGGCTGTGCTTGGAAAGTATGGTTATACCAAATAACAGAAACAAGGATGGTGGTAAACATGGAACGGGATTTTGAGCATCGTATGACACAATGCGAAACCAGGCTGGACGAGGTTGAAAAGCGGCAGGACAATCTGGATGAACTGATTGGTACTGTCAAAGTTCTCGCAGACCGGGAGGAACGTGTGGAGGACGATGTAAAAGAAATCAAAGCAGATGTCAAAGAGATTGCCAGCAAACCAGCAAAACGATGGGAACAGGTTGTTTCAATCATCATTGCTGCGGTTGTTGGTTTTCTTTTGGCAAAAATCGGACTGTGAAAGGATGAATGAAGATGAACAACTTTAAGAACTGGATCAAGGCTGCGGGTGTCCGTGCAATCAAAACTGTTGCCCAGACTGCCGTTGCAACCATCGGCACTTCCGCTGTCATGGGTGATGTGAACTGGTACATGGTTGGTTCCGCTTCTCTTCTGGCGGGTATCCTGTCTCTGCTGACCTCTATTGCGGGTCTGCCTGAGTTGAAGGGTGTTGATGAAAAGTGAACATCAAGACGCATCTGGCAGATAAAAGCAACTACGGCGGCACACGATCCGTCAGCGCAATCAAGTATATTGTCATGCACTACACGGCAAATGACGGAGACACGGACGAGAATAACGGCAAATACTTCGGCAACAATGCCAACCTGGGTGCATCCGCTCATTACTTTGTAGACGGTGACAGTATTACCCAATCCGTGCCGGACTATCACAATGCATGGCATTGCGGGGCGAACTTCTACACGCATCCGCATTGCAGAAACAGCAATTCCATTGGCATTGAGCTTTGTGACGAAAGAAGGAATGGTGTTATCTATCCGACAAACGAAACCATTGCAAACGCCTTGGAACTGGTCGAATACCTGATGAAGAAGTACAACATCCCGAAGGAAAATGTAATTCGACATTACGATGTGACCGGGAAGCTGTGTCCTGCGTATTGGTGCGGCACAAATAAGAATGATGCGCTGTGGAAGTCTGAGTTCTGGAACAAGCTGGGTGGAGCCACAAGCGGCGAAAAACCGAAGAGTGAAACTGCATCCGGCAAAACAGAAACTTCCACCAGGGAAGAAGCTGAGACGTTGTACAGGGTTCAGGTGGGTGCTTTCTCCGTGAAGAAGAATGCAACGGCAAAATGCAATGCGGTCAAGTCTGCTGGCTTTGATGCTTTTGTGGTT
>JAZOWR010000404.1:0-3328 GCA_045659345.1 Ructibacterium sp. | reverse complement strand
TAAGACCGCTTGGCCTCCGACTTCATCAAAATCAAACCAGTTCTCAGACTGAATCTTCTGCGCCAATTCCTCAGCGCCAACATAATCTGCACCGGCAGCCTTTGCTTCGTCTGCTTTGCCTTCTTTTGCAAATACCAGAACGCGAACAGTTTTACCGGTACCGTTGGGCAGTACAACTGCACCACGAACCTGCTGGTCAGCGTGACGGGAGTCAACGCCCAGTTTTACATGCAGCTCTACGGTTTCGTCAAACTTTGCCGTAGCAGTCTTGCAAACCAGATCCAGCGCATCAATAGGGTCATACAGCTTGCCCTTTTCAATCAGCTTTACGCTGTCTTGATACTTTTTACCTTTCTTCAATGTTAAATCCTCCTATGGTGGTTTTACAGAACACTCCTTGTGTTCCTCCCACTATTTTCAATGACTACTCTTCGACCGTGATACCCATAGAACGCGCAGTACCAGCAATCATCGACATAGCTGCCTCAAGAGAACCTGCATTCAGGTCAACCATCTTTTGTTCAGCAATTGCCTGAAGATCAGCCTTCTTCAGTTCTGCAACCTTGTTCTTGTTGGGAACGCCGGAACCGCTTTCAATCTTACAAGCTTTCTTGATAAGAACGGGAGCGGGCGGAGTCTTGGTTACGAAGGTAAAGGATCTGTCCTGATATACAGTGATAACTACCGGAATAATCAGACCTGCATCCTTCTGTGTTTTTTCATTAAACTGCTTGGTGAAGTCCATGATGTTTACACCGTGCTGACCCAAAGCGGGACCAACGGGGGGTGCCGGAGTTGCTTTTCCTGCCGGAATCTGCAATTTAATGTAACCTGTGATTTTCTGTGCCATTGTTATTACACCTCCTTGTTTCACAAACGTGGTATTATCGGGATCCCTGTCACAAGACAGCCTTCCCTCCCACAGACCGACGGTTTACCGCCGGAATATAAAAACGGAATCATCCGTGTGGGTAACATTTTTATTGGGCTATGCCAAAACCTTACACCAGAGCCTCTATTTGATTGAACTCCAGTTCTACATCTGTGTCACGGCCAAACATGGAAACCTTAGTGCGAACCTTCTTCTTATCCAACTGGATTTCGGTAATAGTTCCAATAAATCCTTCCAAAGGACCATATTTAACTCGGACATTATCCCCGACCTCAAAGTCAAGTTCAACAGTGGTATGTTCCAGACCCATGTTTGCGACCTCTTCCTCAGAGAGCGGAACAGGACTGGAGCCGGGACCAACAAATCCGGTAACACCTCTGGTATTACGAACCACATACCAGCTCTCGTCTGTCATAATCATTTTAACCATGACATAACCGGGGTAAATCTTGCGTTCTACCACCTTTTTCTGGTTATCTTTAATTTCAATAACCTCTTCCATAGGAACCCGAATTTCCTGAATAATATCACCCATGTTCCGGTTCTCTACGGTTTTTTGAATATCAGTCATCACCTTATTCTCATAACCGGAATAGGTGTGTGCGACATACCATTTTGCGTTTGCCATCATACAGGGGAACGAATCCCTTCCCTCCTATTATCTATTGATAAAGAATTCCATGCCCCCCATAAAGAGCAAATCCAGAGCCCAGATAACCAGACCTACAATCAAAACATAAATGATAACAATCAGGGTGTTCTGACGGATTTTCTTAAAGGTGGGCCAAACTACCTTTTTCAGCTCAGATTTAACTTCTTTAAAGTAGTTTGCGATTCTGGCAAAGAATTTCGGCTTTGTCTGTTCCATAAATCAACACTCCTTATACACAAAGGACCTATTTGGTTTCCTTGTGCAATGTATGCTTTCTGCAGAATCTGCAGTACTTGTTCATTTCCAGTCTATCAGGGCAATTCTGCTTATTCTTGGTGGTGTCGTAATTTCTCTGTTTACATTCCGAACACGCCAGGGTAATTTTTGTTTGCATGATTTTCACCTCGTTCATCCAATTTCAAAGACCGTTTTTTGTATTAATATCAACGGTTCTTTCATTCACACAAATAAAACCTCTTCACAGAGGTATAAATAATTTATCATATTTTATAGGGTTTGTCAATCTTTTTTTGAAAAAAAATTCAAAAATTTTCTTTTCCTTATTATTATACATCTAATATATCTAATGTCAACCCTAATTTCGTCATGAATCACAACTCTTTCCTATATATATAATTGAGGTGATTCACTTTGAAACAAGGATTCTATCTTGCCTTTGTCTATATCGGCTTTGTGATTGGCGCAGGGTTTGCCTCCGGCAGAGAAATTATGGAATATTTTAATCTTCCCTCCCTGACCGACAACCGCGGCGTAGTTCTGGCAACCTTTCTTCTGATTATGGTTTGTTATCTGATTCTTCGGCGCGCCTATCTGTGGAATTTAACCACCTGCGAAGAATACCTATACTCAATTGCCGGAAGGGCAGCCCCATGGCTCAATCGCTTTATGCTTTTATATCTATTCTGTGGCTTTTTCACCATGCTTTCCGGCTGCGGCGCTCTTTTAGAACAAAGTTTTATGCTTCCTCCCATTGTTGGTATTCTTCTTTTGCTTCTGTTATGTTTTGTCGTGCTCTCCTTTGACCTAAAAGGAATCGTCATCCTGAATCTGATTCTTGTTCCTTTTATGGTGATAGGGATTTTGTATCTATGTATCGACGCGGCTCTGTTTCATACCGTACCGACCTTTTCTCTCAGGGGAATCACCCGCGGCGTTCTGCTTTCTTCTGTATGCTATGTCAGCTACAACACCGTTTCTGCTTCTTCAGTACTAGTCCCGCTCCAAAAAGGCATCACCCCCAAAGGGATTCTTACCGCCTCTGTATGCGGCGGTTTTGTGCTGGGACTGATGATTCTGATAATATGGTTGTGCCAGTCCGTCTTTTTCAACGCATTAAAAGACAGCGAAATTCCCCTGTTACAGCTTGCTGCCATGTCCGGAAGAGTGCAAAAATATCTCTACACCGCAGTGTTGTTCATGGCAATCTGCACCACTGCCGTATCCCAAGGGTTTGGGGTTCTGGCAAACTTTCGTCTGGACACGGTTCGCAAACGCATTTATGGAGTTTTGCTTTTTTGCCTGATTGCCTTTCCTTTTTCTCTGATTGGCTTTTCCTCATTGGTTGCAAACCTTTATTCCTTTTTTGGAATTTTGGGACTTATCTGGATGGTTTGGATTTTTATTGATTTTTATAAAAAGCAGTAAAACGCTGCTTGATTTTTGAAAGAAGGTGTGCCATACAAAAAAAGACCTGAACAAATTGTTCAGGTCTTTTTTGTATCATTTTTTATTTCTTCATTGCTTCTTCGACTGCAACAGCAACT
>JAZOWR010000403.1:0-3442 GCA_045659345.1 Ructibacterium sp. | reverse complement strand
GGGATCTGATTATAGCGCATCCACCTTGCACCTTCCTCTCAAATGCTGGTGCCAGATGGCTGTTTGCTGGCGGTTCTCTTAATCAAGAAAGATACGCCAAAGGACTTGAAGCGAAGGAGTTCTTTCTCAAGTTTTTGAACGCAGACTGTGACCATATAGCTGTTGAGAATCCGATCCCCTCTAGAATTTACAACCTGCCGAAATACTCACAAGTTATTCAGCCTTATGAACACGGCGATCCTTGGAGTAAGAAAACCTGCCTCTGGCTAAAGGGACTAGAACCGTTAATGCCTACAGATATTGTTAAGGACTACAAACCTTATGTTTCTTCAGGAAGCTATACCGGAACACATGATCCGAAATATAAGGGAGCAAGCCGTAAAGGTGGCAGTGCAAAAGCCAGAAGTAAGACATTCCCCGGTATTGCAAAGGCCATGACACAGTGGGGAGGAAAAATCTAATGTCCAGATACATGATTGATCCGCAGACTGATCCTAGCCATCCTTGCATTCTGTGTGGTGGCGAGATTTACGGAGATTACGATGTGTGCCAGAGATGCCAGGAACGGATGACCGAAGACAACGACGATTAAGAAAAGGAGATAACGCATGAACATTTTCCAGAAAATGTCTGCCGTAACCGCAGAACTTCAGACAGTCGCAAAGAATCTGACTGTCTCCACTGGTAAAAACAACACCTACAAGGCCGTGTCTGAGCGAGACATCATCGATGCAGTCAAACCTATCGAGGTAAAGCATGGCATTTATTCTTTCCCCTGTGACAGAGAGGTAATTGAGAGCCAGATCCTTGAGAGCGAGTACAACGGAAATAAGAAGACTACCTTCTTCTCTCGCATTAGGGTTACCTACCGCTTTGTCAACGTCGATAATCCTGACGAGTTCATTGACATGGTTACCTTCGCAGAAGGCATTGATGCCCAGGACAAGGGCAGCGGTAAGGCTATGACCTACGCTGACAAGTACGCACTGATGAAGGCTTACAAAATCAGCACTGGTGATGATCCTGACCAGAACGCTTCCGAGGAAACCCACTACAGCAATGTCCGGGCAGGAAAAGCAGAACAGCCCAGAGGCAAGCAGATGTCTCCCAGAGATGCGCTGATTGCCCGACTGAATGAACTGGGCATCCCGATTGACAAATATGCCAATGAACACAACCTGAAAGGCGAGAAAAATCCTGAAGTGTTCCTGAAGTGTCTGGCAGAGTTGGAGGGGCGAACATGAGCAAGGTAAAAGATGCGCTATGCATTGAGTATGGCGAGTACGATGTCACGCAAGATAGAGACAAATACATAGGTGGTTCCGATATCCCGGCAATTCTGGGAATCTCTAAGTTCACCACCAGATGGCAGCTTCTGCTTGAGAAGGCAGGACTTGCTGAACGGCCTTTCGCTGGCAACAGATTCACGGAGTACGGTCACTTTATTGAACCTCTTATCCGTAACCACATCAACCTGATCTACAACACCAACTTCTATCCGAACCGGGTGATCAATGGCGATATTCGCTATCACTCTGACGGATTTGACGGTGAGTGTGTTCTGGAAGTCAAGTCCACTTCCGATATTCACCCTACTGTAGATGGCTACAAGGTTTACCTTGTCCAGCTTCTGAAAGGCATGGAAGAGAACGGAGTTGATAGAGGCATTCTGGCAGTCTACGACAGACCGGAAGACCTGTGCCGGGAGTTTGATCCACAGAGATTACAGGTCTTTGAAATCAGTTTAGACGAGCATAGAAACCTTCTGGACTACGTTAACAGAGAGATCGACAAGTTCCGGTCTGATCTGGAACGGCTGAAGGATAATCCGCTTCTTTCTGAACAGGACTTCCTCCCGGCTGGCAATCTGGTTTCCCTGGCGGACAAGGTTACCAAGCTTGAGAACCAGTTGGCAGCACTGAAGGAAATCGAAATTCAGTGCAAGGAAGCTAAAAAGGCACTCTACAACGAAATGCTGAAGCGCAAGGTGAAGTCTTGGACGATGCCCAGCGGCACGAAACTGACGATGGTATTGGAGACTCCTGCTGGTACGAAAACGGTCACAGAGTTCGACACTGAGTCTTTCAAGGCAGAGTGCCCTGGGATTTATCAGAAGTATCTGAAAACCGTGGAAAAGAAAACCAACGGCAAAGCTGGCTACGTTCGGATCACAGTTTCGGGGTGATGGTATGCATGAACTGACTGGAAGAATCACAAATGTTTCTGTGGATTACTTCACAAACAAGCACATGGTCACCTTTGCGCTGGACTGTAGTGCAAGAGAGATGATGGATGAGTTAAGGGAATGCGAGAACCTGACGATTAAGGTCGATAAGGTAAGACCGAAGCGGAGTCTGGATGCCAACGCCTACTGCTGGGTGCTGATCGGAAAAATCGCTGAGAAGACCAATATCCCCAAGAACGAGGTCTATCAGAACGCTGTCCGGGAGATGGGTGGCAACTATGAAATCGTCTGTGTCCAGAACAGGGCGGTGGAATCCATCTGCGATAAATGGCAGAAGAACGGCATCGGATGGGTGACAGACACAGCACCAAGCAAAATCAAGGGTTGCAGGAACGTATTCCTCTACTACGGCAGCAGCGTGTTCTCAGTGGATGAGATGCAGAGACTGATTTCAATCATTCAGGAGGACTGTCGCAGTTTGGGCATCGAGGTCAAGAGCCAGGAAGAAATCAACAGCTTACTGAGGGAGTGGGGCAAATGAGCAAGTCCATACTTCAGGACGAGAAGGTCTGCTATATCACTGGGCAGACAAACAACCTGCACAGGCATCACATCTATGCAGGTAGCAGACGAAAAATCAGTGAGAGAGAAGGTTTCTGGTGCTATCTCGCAGGCTGGCTTCATAATCAGTCCAATCACGGTGTCCACGGCAAAGATGGACATGAACTGGATCTGATGCTGAAGCAGCACTGCCAGATGGCTTATGAGAAAAACCATAGCCGGGAAGAGTTCGTCGCTCTGATCGGCAAGAATTATTTAGATTAAAAAAAGGAGTTACTATGAAAGGTTACAAAGGATTCGCCCCTGGCCTGGTGTGCCGTGGCAAGCAGTATGCGGAAAACGCTGTATTTGAGGAAGAGAGTGCCGTTATCTGTCACAGAGGAATGCACTTCTGCCAGAATCCCTTCGATGTTTTGGATTACTACGATCTGGTAAATGCAGACGGTTCTTTCAATGATTTTGCAGAGGTCGAAGCACTGGCTGATACCAAGACGGATGATAACAAGAAGTTCTGCACTACGAAACTGAAGGTCGGCGCAAAGCTGTCTTTCTCTGGATTCGTCAAGGCTTGTGTTGACTTCCTGTATGAGAAGACTATCAAGGAAATGCCTGACAGCAATGTTGATTCCGGTTACTCCGCTAAGATCGGCAGTTCCGGTGACTCCGCTAAGATCGGCAGTTCCGGTTACTCCGCTA
>JAZOWR010000402.1:0-1978 GCA_045659345.1 Ructibacterium sp. | reverse complement strand
TTCGTCGTCTTTACATCTTATCTCAGAACCCAGCGGAAATTTCTGCAGGAACTCGCCTAAAGACTCGAACGGTCTCCATGACTCTTTAAGCTTGTAGTACGGCAGACAAAACTTTGCCGTTCCTGTACGATGACTAACTGTTGCTTCGAACTCAAACGGAAAGTTCTCGTCACCTCCGAATCTCTTCAACGTTCCAAAGGTGCATTCGTCTAGGTTCTTGAAGGTCTCTAGTTCATTCGCAAAAGCGCAGTATTCTCCGACTTCTCCGGTTCCGTCATCAAACGGGGTCAGAACGTCTTTGATACTGTTAATTTTCGGGTCTGGCTTCATCTTCCGCTCCGGTTGTACACAATATAGGAAGGCTTCCGTACCGAAACAGTCAGAATGTTATTGCCTTCTAAGTCCGATGAATCTGTATCAAAGGAGTAGACATACCCGGTGAGAATATCGGCAACGGCAAAGTATTCAATCCCGGAGTACTTTCCGGAGTAAACATTAGTAACAGTCTGTCCGTCATCGACGTCTATTCTGATGTCAAAGAGTTTAAGATCAAAGGTGCTCAGAACCCACTCTAAGTCCGGACAGTAGTTCTTGTATTCAAAATCATAGGTGATGTTGTCCGGAACCTGAATCTCAAGTCCGACGGCAGTCTCTCCTACCGGATAATCAGAGACTTTGATTACCTTTGAACTAAGATACGTTGCCAGAGGCACGTAAGGCACCGTCCGGGGAGTTCCGAACACTTCAAACGGTTCTGACTTGTCTTTAATGGTTATCTGAGTGCTGTTTTTCTCAAAGTACAGCATTCTCAGAAGATCTTTCAGTGCGGGTATTTTCATGGCGATTCCTATTTAAAAAGTAATTTTGCAACCTTTTCCACCGAATAATCATTTTCGGCGATTTCTATAAATACTTTAGAATAGTAATCATCAGAGTTATTTAATTCTATTTCATTAAATTTGCATAAAATAGTAAAAACCATAAATGCTGTTCTTTTGTTTCCGTCCATAAAGTAATGGCCTTTAATCAGGGAAAGAACAATACTTGCGATTTGTTCCTCATCAGTTTCATAGTAGTAATAGGAACTGAGACAGGATTTGTACGTCGAGTCTTTGTCTCTTTTTGAACCAACTAAATCATAGTTGATCTTTTCAATAGCATCTTCGCTTATTATTTTAATATCAATTTCTTCGTTTAAAATCATTTACTTATCCCTTAAATAATCAAGAACATTCTTGTATTTCTTTTTTAACTTGAAATACTCGTTCATTACAATATTTGTAGGGACAACATTGTCTCTTTCATTTAAACGGGTTTCCTCCCTAGGATTTTTCTTTTGGATTTCGTTTTCTTTAAGCTGCTTAATTTCTTTAAATTTCATAGTACACCTCCCAGGTGGTCTCTTATATTATATATTGTTTAACCGTAAACGTCAAGTCAAATTTGAAGACTTGACGTTAAGACTTGTTAATTTGAGAAACTTATTCCTTTATCAGATAGTTTTCGTGTCTTGCATAGCAAGCCTGCATATTGTAAATGCCTTCAGCAGCTTCCGGGAACTTTTCCAGTGTTTCCTTTGTTGTTATGAAGTACGTGGGGCAAATAGCAAAGAAGTATTGACTATTATACCTCGCCATTACAGTAGTATGGGTTTCAGCATTTTCTAACCACCCGGCCCTCCAGATCTCTTTCTGGGTCTTGGTGAGTTTTCTCTCCGAAAGTTTTGCTCTGAGTTCCTTTACAAACTCACGGGATTTTTTGTCAGTCTCTAGGGCAATCCCAACGTTAACATTAGTCTCATTCAGATACACATCTACTAGCTTGTTCAGTATTTCTTCTCTTGTTATTTCCGTAAAATCCTGCATCAGATATCCACCTCTATTCCTTTATCAGAAAGTTTTCGTATTTTGCCATGCAAGCCTGAGCGTTTCTTATGCAGTCAACGGCTTCCGGAAACTTCTCGAGAGTTTTCTGATTA
>JAZOWR010000401.1:0-2089 GCA_045659345.1 Ructibacterium sp. | reverse complement strand
TCGCTAGACCACATATAATAACTTTCTAGCTGTTTTATGGAGAGTTATTCCCTATGAAATGTTTCAGATCAACTATAGTATGGAACAGAGCGAAACATCATGAAGTCTATTGACCTGAATGTGTTCAGAATCGGCAGGGTTAATAAGTGGAAAGCTTTGTATAAGGAACTGTTAAGAAATAAAGTTTAATTTTCTGCATTGAAGAAAGCCCTTGACATCCAAAATTTCTCGGTATATAATTAAGAGTATGAAAGACAAAACAAAGACTCTGCTTACAGCAGAAATTCAAGTTAAACCTTCCAATCCGGCTTATAAAGAGCTGGATAACGAATTGTTTTTGTCTAAAAACGTGTATAATGCTTCCTTATATGTCGAAAAACAATTATTTTTTGCAAAGCAAAAATGTACAAACCTCGAAGAAAAAGCTAAAATGAAAGGCTTTATAAGCGATTTTGATCTTATTACTGAATTTCGGCATACTAATAATCGGGACTATAGAGCTTTACCTTCAGCAGTTGCAGTTCAAACCTGTATGCAGGCATATAATAACAATGAAAGTTGATTTTTGGAGGGACAGAGTCGCCGAAACGAAGCAGGATATTGATTACGTTAATCAGGCTCTTGAATCCTGCAAGGACAAGGAACGAAGCAAACGCCTGCAAAGCATTCTGACCGGACTTATCAGCACACAGATCCGGAATCAGAGAGAAATAGAGATTCTTGGCGGTCACAGAAAGGTCAGTGACGTGATTCAGTGGCTTTCTGAGTTTGAGTTAGGAACGGAGGTTCGGATTCTTATCTCGAAGAAGCCGATTTACGAGGGTGATCTGGATGACTTTGTGAATCAGGAATCCGACAAGGCCGTTAAGGCCATATCAAAAATGCTGGAGCTTCATGATGCCTTTCTGGAGCCTCCGTACATAGCAAATAACGTTTTGATTGTCAATCTTATCAGGGGGAAAACGGAATTATGAGTGATGTGATTGATTGGCTGTCTGAGCTTGACTACGGGATTCAGGTACAGATTCAGATTAACGATGTAACGGTGTTTGAGGGTATTCTGAACGAGTTTTTGAATCAGACCTCCGATGATGCGGTCAAGGCCGTTTCTAAGGTGCTTGCCATTGAGGACGGCGTTCTGGTGCCTCCGTACATCTTTCGGGATACCTTGGTTGTCAATATTAAGGAGGAGCCTTAAAATGCCGGGCACTGATACCGAACTTATCGAACATCTCCGGAAGTCCGTAGAGGAAACTCAGAAGAACATAGAGTTTCTGGAGTTGCACCTTGGGGAGTTCATCGAGAAAGGCTGGCGGGAACGGATCGTAAGTATTATGTCTCAGCTTGCCTTCTGCAAGTACTGTGATAATAAACAGTTAAGGGAACTTACAGGAGGACCGGATTGAAACAAGGGGAACGAGGGTACTTTCTGGAACGGTACGGCTACGGGGTGTGGAAGGAGACCGAGAACGGCGTAACTGTTATGTTCACGCCGTCCGGGGATACCATGACGCACCTAGTACTGCTGAAAAAGGGCAAGAAACTCGATAATTCCTTTGTTCCTTTGTAATGAAGAGAATCAAGCGTATAATCAAGAGGGACGAACTTTGTGATGACCGATCAAAAAGCAGAAAATCCGAGCTCCTCGAGGCCATCAGAACCGGGAGGTTTAACCTATGAAACTCCACGAATTACTGACTAAAATCAAGTTTGACTACGACACTGACGTCAATGCCGTTTTGCTTTACACATCCTTCGGAGTCGCTCCGTATCCTGCCGACGATTATCAGGCTGATGTTATAATTTTCAGCACTGAACTGCACAAACAGTGGGAGATGTTCAAGTACCTGAATAATGAAGTACTGAAATTCAAAGATAACTACAAGTCTGATCCGGACTTTTCTTCTAGTATTTTGGAGGTGTGGATATGCTTGTGATTGACGTTTTGAGAGCTGTTAAGATTGCTGCCGGTATAGACAGTAATTTTGAAGTCAATAAAATTATCATCAGAGACAGTTCTGCGTGTACTGTCTATGACTCTGATAATTACAAACTGTACAATTCCGGTCTTGACGTAGTATTGGGCATT
>JAZOWR010000400.1:0-2335 GCA_045659345.1 Ructibacterium sp. | reverse complement strand
CTGAATTGCCTCTAAGGTTTCCGTCAGGGTTCCTATTTGGTTGACCTTAATCAGCACAGAATTGGCAACCCCTTTGCTGATTCCTTTTTTGATTCTCCCGGGATTGGTGACAAACAAATCGTCACCTACCAGTTGTACCTTGTTGCCAATTTTCTTGGTGAGCATCTTCCAGCCCTCCCAGTCTTCTTCTGCCATGCCGTCTTCAATGGATATAATGGGGTATTTTTCCACCCAATCCGCCCAGAAGTCCACCATTTCTTCACGGGTGAGCATCTTATCCTGTTTCCAGAAGTAGTATCCGTCCGGCTCACCCTTTTTCTTTGCCGCTTCTTGCATCTCGGTGGTGGCAGGGTCAAGCGCAATCTGAAAATCATCACCGGGACGGAATCCCGCAGCCTCAATTGCCTCTACCAGAAGTTTAACCGCCTCCTCATCTCCGGCAAGATCAGGAGCAAAGCCGCCCTCGTCACCCACTGCAGTGGAATATCCTTTTTCTTTGAGGATCCCCTTTAAGGTATGGAATACCTGCGAACACCAGCGCAGTCCTTCCCGAAAGGACTCAGCACCCACCGGCATGATCATAAACTCCTGACAGGTAATGGAATTATCTGCATGCTTGCCGCCGTTGATAATGTTCATCATCGGTACCGGCATGGTTCGGGCATGGACACCGCCCAGATACTGATACAGACTTAAGCCAACCGCCATTGCCGCCGCCTTAGCACAGGCAAGGGATACTCCCAAAATTGCATTGGCACCCAACTTAGTCTTATCCGGAGTTCCGTCCAAAACAATCAGCGCTTGGTCAATGGCGGTTTGATCCAAAACATTCATTCCAAGCAACGCCTCACAGATAACGCCATTGACATTTTCCACGGCACTTAGAACCCCCTTGCCGCCATAACGATTTTGGTCACCGTCCCGAAGCTCACAAGCCTCAAAGGCACCGGTGGATGCTCCCGAGGGGACCGATGCCCTGCCAAGCACACCGTCTTCGGCATAGACCTCCACTTCCACGGTGGGGTTGCCTCTGGAATCCAGAATCTCCCGTGCCATTACATCCACAATTCCAATGTACGCTTTCATAGAAAAACCTCCTTTTGGGATAGTGTTTCCCGTCAGGAGGTTTTTATACTCTAATACACAAATACACGGTGACGCTGCACACAACAAACCGTCCCCGTGTTCTATGCTTAATTTAGATATTTTAAAGACGCGCAGAAAATGTGTGTAGATTGGTTTGCGGCAAGTCTTTTTCGACAGGGAGTGTACTTTGTGTACATGACTCGTCGGAGAAGGCGATGACGCGATCCAAGATGCGCGCATTTTCTAGCGTCTACGCCAGCAAACTTTCGCCGGTCATTTCAGCAGGCTTATCAAGACCCATCAAATCCAGCATAGTGGGGGCAAGGTCTGCCAGGCGTCCGGGCTTGAGCTTATGCTCGTTATCTCCAATCAGCACCAAGGGTACAACATTGGTGGTATGCGCAGTAAACGCGCCGCCGCCGTCATAGTCTATCATTTGGTCTGCATTTCCGTGATCAGCGGTAATCAACGCAACGCCGCCCATGCTTTCTATGGCATCTACCACTCTGCCCAGGCATTCGTCCACAGTTTCCACTGCTTTGACCGCTGCATCAAAGACACCGGTATGGCCTACCATATCGCAGTTGGCAAAGTTGAGCACAATCACATCGTACTCACCGCTCTTGATACGCTTTACCACCTCTTCGGTCACCTCAGGCGCACTCATTTCCGGCTGCAGATCATAGGTTGCAACCTTGGGGGAGTTAATCAGGGCACGGTCCTCTCCGTCGTAAACACTCTCTACACCGCCATTGAAGAAAAAGGTGACATGTGCATACTTCTCGGTTTCGGCAATACGAAGTTGGCGAAGACCTTTCTTACTGATATATTCACCAAAGGTGTTGGTGAGGGATTCCGGCTTAAACGCCACTTCCACATTGGGCATGGACGCATCATATTGGGTCATGCAGACAAAGAATGTTGGGAAGAACTTGCGCTCAAACCCTGTGAACTCCTCGTCCACAATGGTGCGCGTAATCTCTCTTGCACGATCAGGACGGAAGTTAAAGAATACCACCGAGTCGTTTTCCTGAATCCTACCAATGGGTTCGCCGTCTTTGACAATTACAGTAGGAATCACAAACTCATCCGTGATACCCTCGTTGTAACTTTCTTTCACTGCGGTCACCGCAGATTCGCAGGTGTTACCAACGCCAAGAACCATTGCGCTATACGCCTTTTCTACCCGCTCCCAGCGGTTGTCACGGTCCATCGCATAGTATCTTCCCATAACAGATGCAATGTCGCC
>JAZOWR010000399.1:0-5131 GCA_045659345.1 Ructibacterium sp. | reverse complement strand
TGGCTCCATAGAAATCCCGGAACCTATCGTAAAAAAACTCATCCCCAAAATCAATAACATTGTTCCAAATAAAAACAGAACAAGGACTCCTGTTTCTATAGAAACAAAAGATATAGAAAGGAGTAAAACTATGCTCGCTATTGGTAATACAGATGTGAGCGACTCCTTGATGGATGTAAACATGTGTGCCATTTTCAAAACTCCTAAATTCTATTTCTATTTTACAGACAACCGATTTCATAGAGAAACACAGTTATTTTCTCAATTTTTGACAATACTGTGTGCAAAGCTTATCGGTACACTCAGAGCATCTAAGTGCCATATTACTGTTTTCCCAGAATCTTTCAGGGTAGAGAATTACGCATAATTCCCACACAAGCCATATCAGGAATGAGACTATCACTAGCGACCAGGAATAAAAACTATTGACCGTTACAATCGGTAAAAACATCATAAGGTGATCCCAATTGAATATTCTGCAGGTGGTACAGCATTTGTTTTTCATTATCAGTCTGAACGGACACCAAATAAGAACACAGATCAAATCACATACATAAAAGAATGTTGCAAGCAGTATCATCATGCCCGTGTCTATGATTCCCGTTACATGCAGTGCGCTGATTGCTATCGTAAGCAAAATCCATATTACCATAACCTTGTATGCAGATAGCGTTGTGTCTTTGATGTATTGCTTTAGGCTTTTATCGTTGATTTTCTCTTTGATTGGGCTGAAGAATGACTCAAACACCTTTTGCGAGCCTATAGATATATGTGCTTTAACAGGTATAAGCTGCAAAACCATATCCCACATCCATATGACCCATAAAAGATGTAAAGGGGAAAACTCGTAAAAGAAATTCCACCCGTCTGCTATATGAAATTTATCCTTATCAAATATGTATATCAAAATCGCAATGAAAAATACAATGCTTCTGCCAACCAATCGCAGAAAATAGATTCCTCTTGTCTTAGATATGCAGTTGTTCTTTTGTTGCATGTAATACTATCCCTTTTACATCATTATTTTCGTATCTTATATTATATCATAAAAATATTCGTAATTCAATCCGTATGAATAATTTAAAAAGCGGAATTGAGATTTTTATCAATTTCTCATTTCCGCTTTTCTTTGCTTAAGGCGTGGCATATTTTGATAGCATCACATCTGGCATATTCCTAAATTATGATTTAGCGGACCTGAGCCCTGTCCTAAATCAAGACCTTCAGCAAGTGCATCAGATAGGTAATCCTTTGCTTTTTTCACCGCCTCTGCAAGGCTGAGCCCCTTTGCAAGATTTGATGCAATGGCACTCGACAGTGTGCACCCCGTACCATGCGTGTTGGGATTATCCATCCGCTTTCCTTTAAACCACTTAATCTTTCCGTTTTCACACAAAAGATCATTGGCATCGTTGATACTATGACCGCCTTTTAACAAAACACTGCACCCATAGTTTTTCTCAATGAGCTCTGCCGCTTTTATCATGTCTTCCTCTCCCTCAATCTTCATATCCGCCAAAACTTCTGCTTCGGGGATGTTTGGAGTTACAAGAGTTGCCATGGGCAGCAGTTTTTCAGTCAATCTTTTTATTGCATCTGTCTTTATCAGCGCAGAGCCGCTTGTTGCCACCATTACAGGATCTACGACAATGTTTTTGGCGGTATAAAATTCTAATCTTTCTGCAATTACATCTATCAACTCACTCGATGATACCATACCGATTTTTATGCTATCAGGGTATATATCCTCAAATACTGCATCAAGCTGTTCTTTTAAAAAATCAGGGGGGGAATCTAAAATTGCTCTTACACCAAGCGTATTTTGAGCAGTAAGTGCCGTAATTGCACTCATTGCATACACACCATTCATTGTCATAGTTTTAATATCCGCCTGAATACCTGCACCGCCGCTTGAATCACTGCCCGCAATAGAGAGTGCCGTTTTCATTTTCGTCCTAAAACAAAAACCCTCGTAATCGGTTATGTAATAGTCCGAAATTTCTCTCATTTCCTTTTGTCTGGGTTCATGCGAATCATAGACTGCTATGGCTTTAAAACCGTCATGTTTCGCAGTTTTTATTGCGTGATAAACATCTTCAAAAACTGCTGTTTCCGCTTTTTCAGTTCCAAGATGCTTTAGAGCTTGTCTATAAATTTCAGGGCTCTCTTTACCGTATCCGGCTTCTGCACAAGTAAATATCTCTGAGAAATATTCATAGACTTTCAATCGCTTTAGAACCTCTTCTGCAATAGGTCTGTCCGTCACGGTTGCGACACACATTTTCACCCCTGCACGCTGCAGTCTTTTTAAAAAAGCTTCTACACCGGGTTTAAGAACTACCTTTGTCCGATACACCTCCGCCACCCTATGATTGATATCTTCTATAATTTCCGGAACAGAAAGCTCCATGCTGTAATGATTGCAATAGTGTTCCGCAGCCTGACGGAGTGTAAAGGTCTTAAAAACTTCGGCAAGGTTTTCCTTGGGTTCTATCCCAAATGATTTCAAATAGTCCTCGCCAAAGGTATCCCACAGAAACATAGAATCTATTAAAGTTCCATCCAAATCAAAAATCGCACCTTTTACCATAACTTAAGTTCCTTTGCTCTTTGAATAAGTTTATCCGTTGCTGTTTTGGGATTTTCTGCCTTCATGATTGCAGAAACCACACAGATTCCGGCAATCGGTATTCCTTGCAAAACCATAAGATTATCTTTGTTAAGCCCACCAATTGCATTAACAGGAATCGGAACTGCATTGCAAATATCCCTTAATGTTTCAACAGAGGTCAAAACCGTTTTCACCTTTGTTGTTGTCGGATATATTGCGCCAACACCAAGATAGTCAGCTCCTTGCTTATAGGCTTCCTTCGCTTGCGCAACCGTCTTTGCAGTCGCACCTACAATTTTATCTTCACCCATAAGTTTTCTTGCCATAGCAATTGGCATATCGCTTTGTCCGACATGAACACCTTCTGCATCGATGGCAAGAGCCACATCAACTCTGTCATCCACGATAAGCGGAATACGATATTTTTTTGCAATGCTATGAACTTTTTTTGCAAGTTCTATGTATTCTCTTGTGGTCTTTTCTTTTTCGCGAAGTTGCAAAAGTGTTACACCGCCTTTTAATGCTTCCTCCACACGGAAAAGAAATTCCTTCTCGTCATAATTGCTGCTGTCGGTTATAAAATATAATCTTTGGTCTAGTTTCTTCAACCTATATTTCCTCCAATTTCCTATGCCTTAGTATTTCTTCTTTGTTGAGTGTTGCAATCTTATCCATCAGGTTTATCATAAAACTGCCGTTGCCTTTTTCCGTTTTTGCCATCTCTGCGCATATACCAAGATACACTCAAGATGCTACCGCCCCCTCCATGGGCGCAAGCGATGTCAAAAATGTAGCACACAAAGCACCTAGCATACACCCTGTTCCGGTTACAGATGCAAGTTCAGGGGTTCCGTTTTTGACACATACCGTCTTTTCCCCATCGGTTATAATATCTGTCTGTCCCGTTGCAAGAATGACCGTTTTATATTTCAAAGCAAGCTGTTTTGCTGCCTTTGTGACATGGCATACATCAAGCGATGCATCTGCGTCAACACCCAACGAACGGTATCCCTTGTCATACAATGCAAAAACTTCAGAATAGTTGCCCTTAATAACGGTCGGTATCGCCACCTTCATCAACTTGCTTATAAAGTCCTTGCGAAGCGATGAGCAAGCAAGACCGACAACATCCAGCACAACGGGAATATTCTTTCTTTCTGCCTCCTTGAGCGATATAGGCATTGCTTCCATTCTTGCATCTGTAATATTGCCTATATTCAGCATCAGCGCATCAGATGCGCGGGTGATATCGCAAACCTCTTTTGGATGCTCTGCCATAATAGGTTGCGCGCCAACTGCAAGAACTGTATTTGCGCACTGATTTATGGATATCGGGTTTGTAATACAATGAATAAGAGGTTTTGACTGCCTATCGTTTTTATTTATCATTCTTTTTTCACCTTCTTTACAATATAATAGATAAGTGCAATGACAACGCATACCACAAGGGATGTGATTGACAGAACATCAAACATCGGTGATGTCAGCCTAAACATATTCGATATAACCTCAATAATTACAAACAGAATTGCACCAAATGCGGCAATGGTTGCAGCGTTTGAAAGCAAACTGCTTTTATCCTGATAGCTTTTTGATGCAAGCATATTTTGTATTCGTGATAGCATACCGTTATCAGCGAGCTTACGCAAAAATACATATGCTATACTACCACCAATCAGTGTTCCGCAAATAAATGACGGAACATAGAATAGCCAACTAAGTCCTTCCTTACCCCATAAGAATGTCATGACAGGATAAGATGCCAAAGCCCCGATGATACCCGTTCCGATAATTTCACCAACCACCGCAAGAATAATTCTGCCCTTGGACATTCGATAAAACACGCCTGAAAGAAACGCACCAAATATTGCACCTGTCAACGCTATTGGGGGTATTGCCATTGTTGCCATACGGATTATTCCTATAAGCATCGCACACAAAAGCGAATACCATGGGCCCAGAAACACAGCGCATACAATATTGATAAAATGTGCCATCGGACACATTCCCTCGACCCTAAGGATTGGTGAAATCACCACACCAAGCGCAATCAACATAGAAAGGACCAGCATTTTAAGTAAGTTTTTTTGATTTTTCATTTGAGATTCCTCTTTTCACGATATCATACAAGGCAAATTGCCTTGCTCGGTCAAGAATCCATTTTCTCCTCTCACCCCGAAACACGGGTTCCCATCGCAAAATACAAGATACCAAGCGCTCGCTTGCTATCCGTCCGGAATGCCCGGAATTTTTCTTCACCTCCTAAACGCAATAAAAAAGGAAGCTACCCAATTTGGTAACTTCCCATTAACCTTTGTTATTCCTAAACCTTGCGTTCAGGCATCCCTCCGTTGGCATTATCCAAATCAGGTTTTCGGTCGAAGGTCATACCTTCCTCTCAGCCTGTACTACAAGCTCCCGTTTTTTATTCAATTTTGATATATTATATCACTAAACTATAAATATTACAATACCTTTTGCAATTATTATAAAACTTTATAAAATATGTTCTCTTGTACT
>JAZOWR010000398.1:0-5864 GCA_045659345.1 Ructibacterium sp. | reverse complement strand
CCAAGAAGAATGGCGGCACGGTAATCCTGGAGGATGAAATTCAGGAGTCTACCATGACCAAGACGGAAAAGGCTTCTAAAGACCTGGCTAAAAAAGTGGCACAGGCTATCGGCAAGAATGTCCATATTTACAGAGGTATGCAGGAGTATGGTAAATATGATTCTACCACCGGTGAGATCTGGCTGAACATCAACGGCAACATCAGTGGCAAATCTATGATGGCATTTGCACTGTCCCATGAGCTGGTACATATGGCAAAGCAGTGGAGTCCTGCCGATTTCAAAGCCTTTGCAGACTACCTGGTAGAGCAATACGGCAAGAAGGGAATCAGCGTTGAGGCTTTGGTTAAGGCACAGATGGATAATGCCATTGAAAATGGCTACACACTGGATGAGCATGAAGCCTACGAAGAAGTCATTGCAGATGCTTGCCAGAGAATGCTTCTGGACAGCGATGCCCTTCAAAAGATGGCTGCCTATCGAGTGAAGAATCCCGACAAGTGGCAGCGGATCGTGGACAAGATACGGAATTTCATCAACAATGTTCGCATGGCATTTAAGGGTGCTGAACCTGATTCTATGGAAGCGGCCTGGTTCAAGACTTTTGACAAGGCTGCAAAGAATGAACTGGAGAATAAGTTCGTCACCATGGTCATGAATGCCAGTGAGCATATGAACACCATCCAAAACGCATTCGGCAAGAACACCGTTGTTGAGGTCAATGCTGACGGTGAGTTCACTCTGGCAAAGGGTGAAGTTGGCGGTGCAATGAAGTTCCTCTACAACGACTCTACCTGGGAGAAGGGTGGCAGAGATACCCTCAGTGCCGCTCTGAAGGCAGAGGGCTTCAGCCAGGAGGACATTGATGCTGCACTGACCATCATGGACGGCAAGCATAAACTGGTCAGAGAATTGGCTAAGAAGTTCCCTGAGCAGGCTCGTATCAACAAGGCTACCATCACCACCGACCTGAAGGACGGACACTCTGTTCTGTCTGCACTGGTCAGCAATGGTGACTACCCTGTGAACATCGACCTGCTGATGGTCTGTAAAAAGAGAAAGGCATACCAGCGAGTGATCAACAGACTCTGTGAGACCGGCCTCATCCAGCAGGCAACTGTGGATGCCCTGGCAATTGCAGAGATCAACAAGATCCTGGGCAAGTATGGATTTGAGACTGCCTGTCTTGGCTGCTTCGTAGAGTCCAGAAGACTGCGTATCCAGGAATGGGCCGAGACTATCGTCAAGGAGTGGAATTCCCAGGTCAAGAAGCGCAACCCCAACGCAAAGGCATTTGGCTTCGGCAAGGGCGAGGCAACACTCACCGAGGACGAGGTCATGCAGCTGGTGGGTGAGCTGGAGGGACACGCCAAGAATGACAAGGGCAACCTGAACCTGGGACAAGGCAGTGCGGTCAAGAGAATGGGCGTGCTGCTGGATAAAGTTCCTTCTCTGGCAAAGACCCTTACCGTTGAGGATCTCATCACCCCGGACGGACTTACTGCTCTGAGACAATACGACTCCAACCTTTTCTCTATGGTCAAGTCCAGATACGGCAGCAACAGCCCCAAGTTTGTGCAGGAGTTCAACCCCTACAATCATGAGCTGGCTAAGTATGGCAAAGTCCCCAAGGAGTATAAGAGCCTGAGAGAGTACCTGTATGCCATCGGTGGTGCAAGAATGCAGAGTTTCTCCGACTTCATTGTGGAGAACTGGTTCGACTACTGTCAGATCGTAGCAGACCTGGCTGCAAGAAAGCTCCCCATGCATACCTACACCAAGGAGATTGCCCTGGCAAAGCTCTTCGGTCTGACCGGCATCAAGATCAATATGAGCCTGATCCCGGACATCGACAGAAGCCTGGGCAAGGAATTCGCAGGTCTTACCCGGAATGAAAAGGGCGAGCTGGAACTGATCTGGGCAGATAAGGACAGATTCAAGAAAACCGGTGGCAAGTCCTATATGCAGAGTATTAACTTTGCAGATGCCATTGCTTTGCAGAATGACCCCAGGTATTCCGGCAATGTGGGTACCATTGCGGTGGGTGTGTCTAAAAATCATATCCTCATGATGCTGGACGATGCCAGAATCCGTATGATCATCCCTTACCACAGCTCCGGCATGAATCCGATCTTCGCAGACCTGATGGGTACATCCTACTACACTGACTACACAAATGTGCAGAACACCAGGGTCAAGCAGCTTTATAACAGCAAGGGCCAGAAGGTTTCCCTCAAGCTGGAGAAGGCACAGGTAACAAAGCTGACATCCGGTTTCCAGTTCAATGAGGTGCTGCAGGAGCTGGGAGATGCGAGAGCAGCTGCCGAGGCATATAAAGAATGGTGTGCAGATGCTTCCAAGCATACCATCACCATTAAGGGCGAGACCTATACGGCAGAGCTGACTCCCAAGTTCGATGAATTTGCATGGCATGATAACTACTACAAGCTGCTGGAGGACTTCAACACCTATGACTGCATCTCTGAGGAAGCAGCTCCCCAGGGTGATGTTCAGCAGACCTACCCGGATAACTTCGACGAGATCCTGACTGCCGAGCTGACTGTGCAGGAAAAGCACCGTCAGAAGCAGGAGGCTGACCAGTCTTTCGATAAGGCTATGGGCGAGATCGAGTCTTACCTGCAGAATCATACAAAGGCTGACACAGTATTCTATGCTGAGCAGCATGGTGTTAAGCTCTCTGATAAAGATAAGAAGCTGAATGCTGCGGATAAGGCCAAGATCGCTGACCTGCGTAAGGGCATGAAATACTCCTTGCCGAAAATCACCATGGACATGACGGAAAGTGAACGGTATGCGATTCTGAAGGATGCAAAAATCTCTGTCAAAAGTGACGATGGTTCTGCAGGGCATGTTGATAGGATTAAAAGTCTTGCAGAGATTGGAGACAAAGCAAAGAGTAAGGCTGAAGGTATTATCGTTCCTCTAGCAAGGGATCTTGGGATACTCAACAAGCCTATGTCCGCTGCAGATGTTGACATTGAGTTTACTTTCTCAAGGTGGAACGGACTCCGGGAGAGCCTTAGTAAGCAGCTTCGCTATGGTGGCAACTATACAGAGTTTGCAAAGACCATCATCAACCTAGATAAGGTCATCAATTCGGCAGTGTTAATTGAGAAGCACTCAGACAAGTACAAAGATACACCTAGAGCGGATCGGAATCTAGAGGCGGTCTTTGTTATGGCCAGTGCTTTCAGAGACGGAGATTATGTCATTCCTGTTCAGTTGGAAATAAAAAAATCCTCCGATGTCGGAGGAAGATTGTATCTAACTGTAGCGATGACAAAAATAGAAGCCAGCGTCCTTGAGGGAACGATTGATAAAGATCAAGCCTTCCCTCTGATACCAGCTTCTATCACTTATAATATAGCAGATATTTTCAGAGAAATCAACCCCCAGGATGGACATTTCCTAAAATATCTGCCGGATGATTTCTTGTCTGAAGCACAAAAAGAGGGCAAACGAAAGGCTATCGAAGAGGATGACGATCAGATGGCTTCTTATAAGCTCTCCACCCCCAAAGGTATGTCCCCCAGACAGCTTCTGGCTAATGCCTTTGACAGTCTGGTGCAGAAACCCAAAGAGCGTGAGCTGATGGCCGAGTACCGGAAGAATATTGATAAGGTTGAGGAAGTGCAGGAGCGACTGAAAAAGCTCAGAGGCAGGATCAGCGAACTGACCAAGTCCAATGGGGATAAGGCCAAGATCGCAGAGATGAACAAGACTGCCAAGGAACTGGCTGACCTCATCGACAAGTATGACCGTAAGCTCCTGGATTTGGAGGCATCCAAGCCCCTGAAGGATGTTCTTGCCAGAGCGAGAACTGCCGCCTATCAGGAAGCCAATAAGCGCAACGAGGAGAGTCTAAAGGCATACCGCCAGCAGGTCAGTGAACGCTTCGACAAAGGCATCGAGAGCAGACGGAAGACCGAGATGCGGAAGAAGATCCGAAAGGTCATTCGTGATCTGGACAAGATCCTGAACCGTGGTGACAAGAAGCGTAATGTCAAGGAGGACATGAAGGACTTCGTGGCCAATGCGATTGCCTCTGCTGAGATTCTGTTTACCGACACTCTGGCAGATGAGGATTTGATCCGAAATGGAATCGGTACAGATCTTGACGAAGCGGAATCCAAACTCCTGAACAGCACCGTTGACATCATGGCTCAAATAAATGACCTTATGGGTTATGAGAATATTGGGAAGCGTGAATCTTTGGAGCGGAAGCTCAAGAAGAATATTCACGAACTTCGCCCTGTATTCGTCAGAGAGCGAGCAAGAATCAACAAGGCAACTGTGGAGGGTGTGCTTAATAACCTTGCAGATGAATATGCAAAGCTGAAAAACTCCGAACACGAGTATGTAAAGGGTGCATTCCATGATAATGTGTACAATTACATCAAGTTTATTCAGGAGGATATCGGTGGCACCAAGATCAAGGATATGAGCCTTTCTCAGCTTGTGACTCTTTACAAGGCGTACACGATGGTGATGACTACTGTTCGTGATGCGAACAAGGCTTTTGTTGCAAGCAAGACTGTCGACAAGATTGTAGAGAATCTTGTTACAGAGTTCGGTGGCAGGAAAATGCCCAAGAGAAAGATTGGCGCCCTTGCCCGGAACCTTTCCAACATGACCGGATGGGATTACGAGAAGCTCTACTATGCACTGGACAGAATTGGTTCGGACACGCTTACCGAACTGTTCACCAACCTTGCGAACTCTGAAAACATCGTTATGGCTGATGTCATCGAGGCAAGGATGTCACAGCTTGCTATTGTTGAAAAGTACGGATACAACAACTGGAAGGTTGACCAGAAGATCGACAAGGAATTTGTCGATAACACCGGTAAGGTATTTCACTTGACTTTGGGTGAGCTGATGTCGTTGTATGCATACTCCAGACGAGAGGATGCATGGAACCACATTGAGTATGGTGGCTTCGTGTTCGGCAAAAAAGCTTTGACAGAGGTTGACCCTGTGGCGGCATACAAACTGAACAAAGAGCAGTGCGAGGAAATAACAAACACTCTGACCGAAGAGCAGAAGAAGTTTGTTGAGGAGATGCAGACTTACCTGTCCGATGTGATGGGAGCCAAGGGCAACGAGGTGTCTATGCTTCTGTACGGCATTGAGATGTTCGGTGAGAAGAACTACTTCCCCATTCACATTGCTGGGCAGTTTAAGGCAAATGCACAGGAATCTCAGGCAAAAGCAGAGGCTGGATTCTCCAGTATGACCAACGCAGGCTTCACTCAGGCACAGAACAAGAAAGCCAAAGCACCTTTCGTAATGGAATCCTTTATGGATGTTTGGGTAGACCACGTCAATGAGATGTCCAGATATCACGGTACCGTACCTGCACTTGAGGATATCCGCAAGGTCATGAACTACAGCTATTATTCCGATTCCTACCAAGACAGTATGGCTGTGAAAGCTATTATGGAGAACAAGTTCGGCAAGCAGGCTGTTGATTATTTCAATAACCTGTACCAAGAGGCGAACAGCGGTGCTATCACGGATAAGCTGCAGAAGTCCTCCCATAAGCTGTTGTCCAAGTTCAGGAAGAACTCTGTTGTCTATTCGTTGTCTGTTCTCGTTCAGCAGCCTCTCTCTATGATAAGAGCCTATGCTCTGGTCGATAAGAAGTATTTCAGTGGCCCTCGTGGCTGGGGAGTTTTGCCTATCGGAATTACTAAGTCTGTGTTTAACAGATGGACGAAAGTGCAGGATAAGGCCTATGCCGAGATGCTGAAATATGCGCCTGGTGTTACCATGGCAAAGGAAATCGGTGGCTTCGATACGGCAAGTGGCAACAGCATCCGCAGTTATCTGCTGGATACCGAG
>JAZOWR010000397.1:0-4505 GCA_045659345.1 Ructibacterium sp. | reverse complement strand
AAAACTCTTACGAAAAATCATATTCTTTTGAACATATGCCTGCTGAATAGAGTTAAACGCAGAAAAAATCACTTTCAGGCCCATCACGCGCATAATGGGAATCAGGATATCATTCTGGTATATATCGGCGATCAGTGGTGCACAAAAATAAAACACCCCATAAATAACCACGGACAGTCCAAGACTTACCCAGCAAACGGAGTTAAAGTCCTTTGCATCGGCATCTTTCTTTTGCACCAAAGCATTTCCAAATCCGCCGATTGCCAACGCATCGCCTAAGGCAATAAACACCGTTACGATTGAAATAACTCCATAATACTCCGGTGACAACAGTCGGGCTAAAACAATTGAAACGATCAGTGTAACCAACTGTGGCAAAAGTCGCTCTGCATAAGACCACACGATATTGGTCAGCATTGATCCTTTCCCTGTGTTTTTTGAATTACTTTCCATTCTTCATCACTTTCTTAACATTTTGCTTAATTCCTTTTGGAAGTACCCCCGCAATTGCTTGGCGCAGTTGCTTCAACCGAAAGAAACCAACTAACTGGTTCTTTATAATGTCCTTCTGCAACGCCTTTTGGGCAGCCACACCAAATTTTCCGTGCTTTTTGTATTCCTCCAAAAAGAATCCCCGGTTGGGATGCGGCACTGATGGTACGCGCAACTGCCGCTCATACGCAAATGCTTCTTCCGACGGACGCATTTGGCATTTGCTCCTACCCTCATTGCACAACACATCTAACAGCATTTGACCCTTTTTTGAAGAGACAATCACACACGAATAACTTCCTGAATCCCTTTCAAACGGTGCCTCCCGCCCGAGGCCGCTAAAATCAGCAACCGATAAATCTCCCAGGCGCTCTGGGGTCGCATAGGCGCAATGATAGCAGTTTTCCCGGTAGATAAGGGATTTGTGGTATCCCAGTTGATACACATCTTTTTCATGTGCCGGTGCATGGTATATATTGGTCATATTCTGATATATCGAGAAAACAAAATTATTGGTACCATAAATGGGATCTCTAAAGAACACCTTGTCCGCTTTGGCGCTCTTTCTGTCCTCTATGGATGCAATATGCTGCCTTAAATATGCCTCAGGGCTTACCCCATGGCATACAATGTCGATCAAAAGCAAATTCTCAGGCCGACTGCCCAAGAAAGCCAATACTGCTGCAGTCTGACAGGGAAGCGCCGGCAGGATCACCTTTTCTCCGGCATCCAGATACTGCTTTATTTTTTTTAAAACCGGCCGGAGATCCGAAAAAACATATTTAGAATTTCGGCAAGCTTCAACATCTTCCCAGCTGGATATCTCAGTATATTGCGCCCCATCTTCTATCGAATACCGAACACCAAATGCCTTGATCCCGTTTTCCAGCGCATATTGATATATGGATGTTATAATACCACCTGATGCAGCATTACTTCGCTGTTTCTGGTCGGTATTCCAGCCCACGTACACTGTACCTTTTTCCAGTTTTTGTGGTGCTGTGATTGCAGGACAGACATTCTGACAGCGCCCGCATTCCAGGCACATTTGCGTATCAATAAGCGGATAGGTGCAATCCGTCGTCTGGTCCGGCACCATCTGTATGCATTGTACGGGGCAACTCTCCGCGCAACTTCCACAGCCGGTACAACTGTCTCGGGGCGCTAATGAAATCTTACTCATAACTGCAGCATCTCCCTCAACACCTCAACAGACTCTGCACGGAAGGCCTGGATTTTCCTTTCCACCTGCGTATAATCCACCGGGCTGTACTGTGAAATATCTCTGTTGTCTCCACAGTTTTCTGTAACTCCCAGTTTTTCTGCCAGGGACAAAACACGATCGCTGTGTGCGCGGGTATAGAATCGAAACTCCTTGCGATAATACGCAGCATACAACATTCCATGATACGATGCCGTAAACACAAACTGTGCATTGCGGATCAAGCCCAAAAATTCTCTTAATGTTGTAGGCCGCACCTTTTGGATCCCTTTTATGGGTTGGATGCCATAGTTGATATAACGCACTTTCAGCCCATGCTTTTGCGCATAGGCTTTGGCATCCTCCACACACTTTCCCGCGTTATCTGTAAAATAAACCAAAACATAGTCGCTTTTGTAGTTCTTGGGTCTAACAACCTCATCCCACTCCTCTGCTGAAAGCAACATCGTCGGGTCGCAGACCCAATCTGCTTCTTTGCCGGATACGGTACGAACCCATTCAACTGCACCGCGTTCACGAACCGCAATACGGTCAAACTTGGCTAGCAGGTTTCCTTTTATTTCGGAATCCTGCAAATCATAAGTACCTACCGAAGACGCAAAAGCAAGTTTTTTCTTGTTGCAATCCGCAAATTTTAAGAAATAATTGTAATCATTTTGGGTAATATCTGTACCCCAAACGATGTCACTACCAACTACAAAACAATTATATTGCTTATTTGCCTCGGCGATGGTACCCGGCCAATAAGCAACGCTCATTTTTACTTCTCTGGTTAGGAACGACATCAAGTTCTTATGTTTTTTATTGATTGTCGGCTGATAGATGATCAGCCTTGCAATTTCCTTCAGTGATAATCGTCCTTTGTTCGCCAGCCCTTCCCGTTCCTCAACCGCCGGGCATCTATAATCCATCAGTTCACAATCATATCCCAAACCTTGAATTTTCTTCAGCAAACCATACGCCTGAAGGCAGGAGCCAAAATTCGACGACCTATGAAAGGTAATAATTCCAATTTTTTCCATATTCTTCCTCCGGCACTTAAGGGATTTTGTGTTCCGGCAGCCAACCTTACAAATCAGGCCGCTTTACAAATTCCTGTAATGTTGTGTAGCAGATTCCTAACTTTGATACATACTCAAAATACTGCCCCATCACCAAAAACATTCGCTCTATATCTTCCTCTGTTTTAAAGTAAGGGCTGCCGCCGGGCATAAGCTCCGATGAGTGGATCATAAATTCCAAATGGTCACACTCTTTTTCCCGGATTACTTTGTCAGTAAGTGTTTTAAGGTTTTCAGTCGACATGTGTACCGGACGTAGCCAAACTTCATCGCCCAAAAGCAGCGTCTTGACTCGATGTTTGCAAGAGCCGTGCCAGCTGTGGTGTACCTTTCGGGTGGTCATCGGCACCTCTAAAATATCCGGGTGGACACGGTATATGCCTTTCGGCGCATTTCGATAATCATTGCCGCAATTTGTTTCGCAACCAGAAATGGCAGATAAGTTCAGTTCCGGTGTTACGGAGCAATCCACACGGATGCCATGCCGGGCCAAGCTGTCAAAATAGGCTTTATTGGTCGCCCATCTGCCGGCGCGGTGCGAAATGATGGGCAATTCAAACTTATTTTGAAGCAACTGCATCATCGTTGCCACCTTGGCATCGATGATCTCCTCCGGGTACTCTGTTATGTAGGGATTGCCTCCGTATCGGTTTTCCAGCTCGTGCTGCGGCGGGGTATTCCATGCGTGTAGATGCATACCGATCTCGCATTTTCCTTCTCGCGCTTTTCTGGAAGCATACCGGACCCAACGCTGATCATTTGTCATCTCATAGTTGACCAGGTATACCGGACGGAAACCATACTTTTCGCATAACTCCTGAAAACGAGGGATGTAGCAAGTATTTTCCGTGGTAATTTCCTTTCCGGGTTTCCAGTGCCAAAGATCGTCACCTTCTGTATCAACCGTAATGAGGAATTGTTTCATGTTCCACCTCTCCTGACTTGAGGGCATATACACCCATAATATACGGCAGCATCAACATCATCGGGTTCAAAAACTGCGTTGTTTGTACATACAAAACTGCTCCGATCCAAGGGATCCAATATAGCAATTTTCTTTTGCCCGCTCTGCGTATATCTGTAACCGGTTTGATCAAGCCAAACAAGTAAATAACAAAGCCCAGAATTCCGCAACAGACCAATATCTGCTGTGTGCCGTTATGTATAGAACCCCAAAGGTTTGTCATGGCTTTATATTGCGTCACTCCCGTACCAAAGAGGATATACCGCGGATTGCTCAGAAATGCCTCCATATATGTCACAAAATGAGTCACTCGGCCATTGCCGGTAGATACATCATCTTCTTCCATTCTTGTGGTAAAGGCATCCAGGATCGCAGTCGTATCTCCCATCAGTCCCAAAACCAAGAAGGCAACCGCCCCAAAAAACAACACTGTAGCGAGCAGACGCTTTGGGTGGTGAACTTTTCCCAAAATATACAAGAATATGCATACGGCCATGACCAGCAGCCAGGAACGGGATACCGACATAATACCGCCAAGTGTTGCCACGAACGTCAGTATGATATACCAAAACCGTTGCTTCCCCTTGCTTTTATCTGCCAGCAGCATGCCGACACATCCACCTGTTACGCTGTAATTCGCCAGATTGTTTGGGTTTAGTACCAGACGTATTGCTTCCTCATTTTCCATTTGTGTTTTTCCAAAACGGAACGTACCTTTTGCAAACTGCGTCAGCCAGTTGGACGGCGCTGTCATCACGCCTGCAAT
>JAZOWR010000396.1:0-9743 GCA_045659345.1 Ructibacterium sp. | reverse complement strand
GGTCCTGACGGTTATGTTTATGATCCTGATGGTGTCGGAACCCAAGAAAAGTGGAACTATCTGCTGGAAATGCGTTCTTCCGGTCGTGACCGTGCACAGGATTACGCAGAAAAGTTTGGATGCGAGTTTGTTGCAGGACAGAAACCGTGGGGGGTTAAGGTTGATATTTGTATGCCTTGTGCAACCCAAAATGAGATTGGCATTGCCGAAGCAGAACAGATTATTGCAAATGGCACCAAGTATTATATCGAGGTCGCTAACATGCCCACCACCAACGAGGCTATGGCTTTGCTGAGAAGCAAGGGCTTGATTGTTGGTCCTTCTAAGGCAGTTAATGCCGGCGGTGTGGCAGTTTCTGCTTTAGAGATGGCACAGAACTCCATGAGATACAGCTGGTCTGCAGCCGAGGTTGACGAGAAGCTTAAGGGTATTATGACCAATATCCATAAGGTTTCGGTAGAGGCAGCTGAGGAATACGGACTGGGTTATGATTTGGTTGCAGGAGCAAACATTGCAGGATTTATAAAGGTAGCAAACGCTATGATGGCACAAGGGATTGTGTAAATAAGAAGATAAAAACGCCCGTTTGGTTTATCAGCCAAACGGGCGTTTTCAATAAAGAGTTTTCGGTAATGTAACATTCTTCTCACAACATGTTGTCGCTAAGATGTGAGATGTTGACAGTTGTGATGGGCTGGGTTATAATATATAATAATATGCCTTTTTATGCCATAAAGGAGAGAAGCCCTGTGATATATGAAGAAAAAACGGTTTCTACACAAACAATCTTTGAGGGGAAAATTGTAACATTAAAGGTGGACCAGGTTGCTATGCCGGACGGGAAATTGGCAGACCGGGAACTGGTTTTGCACCCCGGCGGTGTTGGCGTGGTTGCAGTGACAGAAGATAATAAGATAATCCTGGTTGAGCAGTACAGAAAGCCACTGGATAAGGCGATTCTTGAGATTCCCGCCGGCAAACTGGATGCGGGAGAGGACCCCTTGGTCTGTGCGAAGCGGGAATTGAGCGAGGAAACCGGAATGACAGCTAATTCCTATACCTATCTGGGGTTTATTTATCCATCTCCGGGATTTACCGATGAGGTGACACACATGTATCTGGCGACCGGACTTTCTCGGGGTGAAACCCATCCGGATGAAGATGAATATCTGGAGGTTAGAGAGGTTTTGATGGATGAAGTTCTGGCAATGATAGAAAAGAATGAAATAAATGATGCCAAAACGGTGTGCGGTATCTTAAAAGCGGTAAATCTGTCAAGGCAGAAATGAAAGGAAGAATGTCATGGAGAACAAACGGGTGGAAGTGAAAATCAATAATGTAGAGTACATGCTGGTAACCAATGAGCCGGAGGAGTATGTACAAAAGGTTGCTCTTCTGGTCAATAAACGCATGGCGCAAATTCAAGAGGGAAATAAGCATTTAAGCACAGCCATGACTGCGGTGCTGACGGCAATCAATATTGCGGATGAGCTTTTAAAGAACGAAGAAGCGCAGGATAAGCTCCGTGACGAACTTGCACGCTATACCGAGGAATCAGGAGCGGCGCTGGAGGAATTGGCAGCCAGACGGCAGGAGACCGAACGCCTGAAGGAGGATATGCACAAACTCCAGATAGAGCTTGCAAAGAGGGAAACAGAGCTTTCCGCTCTGCGCAATACCAGATAAAGACGGAGGACCGGACGGATGGAATTGTTAGCACCTGCAGGAAATATGAACTGTCTGAAAGCTGCAATCGGCCACGGTGCAGATGCGGTCTACTTTGCCGGTAAAAGCTTCGGTGCAAGAAGTTTTGCGGCGAACTTCTCGGAGGAGGAGCTTCGAGAGGCTATTTCCTATTGTCATTTGCGGGGTGTTAAAGCCTATCTAACCGTCAATACCATGACGCTGGATAGAGAATTTGAGGAACTGGACGCCTACCTTGCGCTCTTTGCCGATGCAGGAGCCGATGCAGTGATCGTACAAGATTTGGGTGTTCTCAGACGCATTCGGCAGATCTGCCCGGAACTTCCCATTCATGCCAGTACCCAAATGACGGTGCACAACCTTGCCGGAGTACAAGAACTGGAAAAACTCGGCGTAGAGCGGGTGGTGCTTGCCCGGGAGCTGACAGAGAAAGAGATCGGCTGGATAGCGCAAAATTGTAAGGCCGAACTTGAGGTCTTTGTCCACGGTGCCATGTGCATGAGCTATTCCGGACAATGTCTGATGAGCAGTGTCCTTGGGGGCAGAAGCGGCAATCGAGGTAAATGTGCGCAGCCCTGCCGATTGGCATACCAAGCCAATCAAGGAGATGAAAAATTCTACCTGAGCTTAAAGGATATGTCTTTGATCTCTCATCTTCAGACCTTAAAAGAAATGGGTATTGCTTCTCTTAAAATTGAGGGAAGAATGAAGGGTGAGGACTATGTGTCCGCCGTAGTAGAAACATATCGCCGTTGCCTGGACGAGAGTCGACGCCCGCGAAAAGAGGAGGAGGACCGGCTTAACCGAGTCTTTTATCGGGGTGGATTGACAGACGGCTATTTTGCGGATAACAAAGGGGTGGAGATGTTTGCCTTTGAAAAGCCGGACAACCCCTATGCGATTCATGATGATAAGAAGGCAGAGCCTTCAACAGAAAAAACAATTCCGGTTGCGTGTTCGGTGACGCTTTGTGAGGGAAAGCATCCCGTAATAACCCTGACAGGGTTGGGGCATACCGTGACCTGTCGTGGGGATGAGGTGCTTTCTCGGGCGCAAAAGAATCCGGCGGCTGTGGAGGATGTCAAAAAACAGGTTTCTAAAACCGGAGGGACAGCATTTAGAGTTACCCCCATTACCGTTGAGCTTTCGGGAAATCCCTTTGTTCCGGTCAAGGTACTGAATCAACTGCGGCGTGATGCAATCAAGGCGTTGGAAGATGCTGTTTTAGCTGTGTCTAAAAAGACAATACAGAAAAGAGAACCCGGCCTTTTGAAAACGCAAAAGGCAGAAATGAAGCTGACCGCGTCGGTTCGGACGCTGGAGCAGTTTGAAGCGATCCGGGAATATCCCTTTGCTTTTATTGATGTTCCCCTGTCGGTGGCGTGGGAAAACCCTAAGGCCTTTTATCCGGATATCCACCGGGTGGTCATTGCACCGCCCGTCATTGTAACTGATGCAATGTGGCAAACGGTAGTTTCCCGCCTGAATGAATTAAATCGTCAAGGGTTTACCTATCTTCGGGCTGAGCATCTCAGTTGGCTGAGCGAAAAAGAGAACTGGACCCTTCTTGGCGGTCACCGAATGAATATAGCAAATACGATGTCGGTGTGCCAACTCAAAGAACTGGGCATGCATAGTGTCTGTCTTTCGGCAGAACTTAATTTGGCACAGATACGGGATGTTGCTAAGCCCGTGATGACAGAACTCATAATTTATGGGCATCTGCCGTTGATGATTACCGAAAATTGCGTGCTCAAGAATATGAACGCCTGTCCCTGCGACGGAGCAGGACAGATACAGGACCGCAAGGGCATCAGCTTTCCCGTGATTAAGGATGATGCTGTCTGCCGCAGCGTGATACTCAACAGTGTGCCGCTTTATCTGGCGGATAAGCTTGAGGACATAGAACGCTGCAATATCGCATTTGGAAGATTGGCATTTACCATAGAATCTCCCAAGAAATGTCGGGAGGTCTGCCAAAAATATCTAAACAGAGATTCAGCAGAGGGTGCTTATACCAGACTGCATTTTCATAAGGGGGTTTTATAACCATGAAGGTAAAAATTCAGTATGTAAATCCTGAGGCAAAGATGCCGGAATATGCCACAGATGGCAGCGCCGGCATGGATTTGTCGGCAGTAATGGAAAAGCCTGTAACCCTGCGCGTGGGTGGCAGAGCTATGATTCCTACCGGAATTGCACTGGAAATTCCAGAAGGATACGGCGGATTTGTATTTCCAAGAAGTGGTCTTTCGTATAAAAAGGGAATCTCTATGGCAAACTGCGTCGGGGTAATTGACAGTGATTATACCGGGGAGATTAAGGTGGTGCTTCATAATATCTCGGGGCATGATTATACGGTCAATCCCGGTGATCGGATTGCACAACTTGTTTTTTTGCCGGTGCCCAAGGCTGAGTTTGAGGTTGTAGAAGAGTTGGGTAAGACCGAACGCGGCAGCGGTGGATTCGGCTCTACCGGAATCTAGAGGAGACAATGCCATGCAGAGATGGATTTTAGCGTCCCAATCCCCCAGACGGAGGGAACTGCTTTCCCGCTTGGTGGCGGACTTTGAGGTAATTGCGGATGATAGCGAAGAAATTTTAATACCGGAAGAAGAACCCTCGGTGGCAGTTCAGCGGCTGGCGCAAGAAAAAGCAAAAAATGTATCGAACAAAATCAAAGACAATGCTATTATTTTGGCAGCAGACACCGTAGTGGTGCTGGACGGAAAGATTTTAGGCAAGCCTAAGGATAAAGAAGACGCCTTTCGTATGCTCACAGATCTTTCCGGTAACACCCATCAGGTCTTCACCGGTGTTGCAGTGTTAGAAACCGCAAGCGGAAGATGCGAAACGGTGGCAGAGATGACCAAGGTAAGATTTCGTCAGCTTTCTGAGGCAGAAATTCAACGCTATATTGCAAGCGGAGAACCTATGGACAAGGCTGGTGCTTATGGAATTCAGCAAAGGGGAGCGCTTTTGGTTGAGGGTATCGAGGGCGATTACTTTAATGTGGTAGGACTTCCCCTGTGTAGACTGGGAAAGTTGCTGCGCGAGATGTTTCAGATAGAGTGGTAAAGGAGATGAAGGTATGCCAATAGATTTGGGAATTGATTTGGGGACGGCGAACACGCTGGTCTATGAAAAAAAGGGTGGAATCATATTAGATGAGCCTTCTATGGTAATCCGAAGCAAAAAGAACGGACAAACGCTTGCAATCGGCAATGATGCCAGTGATATGATGGGCAGGACCCCTGATGGGGTACAGGCGCTTCGGCCAATACGCAATGGCGTTATCACCAGCTATCAGGGAACGGTTGCCTTGCTTAAATACTTTATTAAAAAGGCAGCAACCAACAGTTTTTCCCGGATTCGTGCCGTGATTTGTGTGCCATGCAGTATTACCGAGGTAGAGCGCCGTGCGGTTACTGAGGCGGCGCAAACTGCGGGAGCAAAAGAGGTCTATTTGATTGAAGAACCGCTAGCGGCGGCAATTGGTTGCGGCATTGATATCAGCGAGCCTCATGGCAGTATGATTGTCAATGTAGGCGCCGGCATTACCGAGGTTGCGGTAGTCTCGCTGGGGGGCGTTGTGGTTTCTCATTCTGTGCGTGTAGCGGGAGAAACCTTTGATAGTGCCATTGTTCAATATGTCAAGAAGAAATATAATATCTCTATTGGTGAGCAGGCGGCAGAGCAAATAAAGTGCGAGATTGGATCTGTATATTATCACAAAGAGAGCGAAAAAGCGGAATTGAGCGGAAGAGATATTGTCACAGGACTTCCAAAGACGGTGATCATCAGCACCGAAGAGGTTCGGGACGCACTCAGCGAGGCGGCGGATGCTATTGTAGATGCCGTTAAAATTGCGCTTGAGAATACACCACCGGAACTTGCGTCTGATATCATGGAAAGCGGAATTGTCCTGGCAGGCGGCGGTGCTAAGCTGCGTGGCTTGGGCAGATTGATCAACATAGGAACTGATATTCCGGTCTATATTGCAGAAGACCCGATGCGGTGTGTAGCCGTGGGCGCCGGAAAATCCTTGGACTTTTTGATGCAAATGAGAAGAAAACCCCGTCTTGGTTAGGCGGAAACGAACTATTGTGAGGGATTCTTGTGAGGAACTTTATTAAAAATCATAAGGGCTTATTGTTGCTTCTTGCTGCAACCCTTTTGATTGCGATTGTTATTGGTGTCTTTGCCGCTTTGGCAAAGGGGGAAGAAGCAAGTTTTGCAGAGAATACACTGGAGGGAGTTGTGACTCCCGGGCAGACTGCAGTTTCAGGGACGGGCAACTGGTTTTCCAACCTGTTTTCTTATTTTGGGAGCGTCAAAGCCCTGCGAGAGGAAAATGCGGCGCTAAAAAGCGCCAATGTAGAGTTGGATAAGCGTCTTCGGGATGCCAGAGGTTTAGAAACGGAAAATGCAGAATTGCGTGCCATGTTAGAGATGGAAAAAACCGAGCATGAACTTAGCTTGCTTGCAGCTCCGGTGGTTGCAAAAGACCCGTCAAATTGGTATAGTACCTTCACCATCAGCAGGGGAACAAATCATGGGGTCAAAGAAGGGCAAGCGGTTCTGACTGCAAACAAGGAACTTGTGGGCAAAATTTCCCGTGTGGGTGCCAATTGGGCAGAAATAGTTACTGTTTTAGACCCGGAATGCGGTGTAGGTGCATTGGTTGAGCGCTCCAAAGATTCAGGGGTGCTGGAGGGGGATTCCTCGCTCCGGCTTCAAGGCAGATGCCGACTTGGGTATCTTGCCAGAGATGCAGAGATTGAACCGGGAGATTATCTGGAAACCTCCGGCGTAGGCGGTGTCTACCCCAAGGGTTTGCGGATTGGAAGAATTCTGGAGCTAAAAGAGGATAACACAAATATGTCACGATATGCCATCGTAGAGCCGACCGTGAACTTTGGTAAACTGCATCAGGTCTTTGTCCTTCTCAATTCGGTTGAGGTGATTGCCCGGACAGAAGAAGACCCCGAAATGGCAGAAGAGGAAACAGAAGAGGAGACGGAGCAAGTGTCGAAGAATGAGGATGCACCGACAGCTACCTCCAGACCCGCTGCAACCCCCAAACCGGCAGCAACATCGACCAAAAAACCGACGGCGACACCAAGACCTGTGCCAGCGCCTACCAAGACACCACGCCCAACCACCAATAGCGTGGTACCGGGCGGACAGGAGTTGAGAGAATGAGGATTGCGTTTTATATTCTTTGGGCATTGCTGTTGGCGGTTTTTCAGCCGACATTGGCAAGAGATATTGCAGTTTGGGGCATTGCACCTAATCTGTTTTTGTGTTTTGTTGTGGCGGTAGGACTGTTCAGAGGAAGGATGGAGGGCGCGGTTTGCGGCATGGCATTTGGGTTGATTTATGACCTGCTGATCGGGCGAATCATGGGGATTCATGCCTTGATATATCTCTATCTGGGACTTGGGGCAGGTATCTTAGGTGCACAATTTTTTAGCGGGGGAAGAAAACTGATTGTCTGTCTTGCGACAGCGGTCAGCACCCTGGTCGCAGCGCTGATGTATTATCTGGTGCAAAAGGCAATAGGCGCTGATGTGGGATTTGTGATTGCAATATTCCGCATCGGGCTTTTAGAGGCGTTGTATAACGGAGTGGTCGGCTTTTTGCTTGCATATCCGATTTGCTCAAGCATGAAGCTGATGCGAATGAAAATACTTGCGTAAAGAAAGATAGGTGAAACCATTGGACGGACGGAATTTTAGCGGAAGATATCTTATCCTGCTTGCCTTGATAGGCGTGCTGTTGCTTACTTGTATTATCCGTCTGTTTGACCTGCAGGTGGCTCAGGGTGAAGAATATCGGCAGACCGCGCAACAACGCCTGATACAGGCATACCCGGTAAAGGCGCCAAGAGGAGAGATTCTTGACCGCTACGGTGAGGCATTTGTGAAGAATCGTATGGGTTATGCGGTACAGATTCGCAAGGTTGAGATTAGCAACGATGACCTCAACGATCTGATTCTTGCTTTGAGCGATTTGATTCAGCAGGAGGGCGGAGCATTAGAAACAGATTTTCCTATCTTCTATGATACAGTAAATGAATTTTGGGGATTTACCTATACCGAGGGCAAAGAAAGCCGTGAAGAGATCAAACAGGCAGAAACGGATATTCGCAATGCCATTCGCAGCGAGGAATCGGATATTGACATGGAGGCAGCGGAGCGCCTGAAGGAGCAGCAAAAGCAACGGCTTCAAAGCTGGAAAGAAGAGAACAAATTGACACAATATACAAGTGCCAAGGATATTTTGGATTCTTATTGTCTAAAGTATCAGCTTGCAAGCAAGTATACGGATGAGGAAGCATTGACCATTGTGTCGGTTCGGTACGATATGAAACAAAGCGGATTTAGCGGTAACAACCCCTATGTGTTGGCAAGGGATGTAACCATGAAGACGGTCGCGCAAATCAAAGAAAACAAAGAAAAATATCCTGGTGTTGAGGTAGAAATTGAGCCGATTCGTGTATATGCCCATGAGGGACTGGCGGCACACCTTCTCGGAAGATGTGATAAGATTTATGCTGAGGAATATCAGGTGCTGAAGGAACAAGGCTATGGTATGAACGACATCATCGGCAAGGATGGTCTTGAAAAGGTGCTGGAAAAATATCTAAAAGGGAAAGATGGATATAAGAGTATTTCCATGGACCGTTCCGGCAGCGAAACCGAGATTTTGCAGAGCCAGGCGGTCAAGCCCGGAAACTATGCCAAACTGACTTTGGATCTGGAACTTCAAAAGGCGGCAGAGACTGCACTGCGTGAGAACATCACTGCGGCGGTAGACCGCAACGGTGCCGGTGGCGCCATTGCGATTATCCCCAATACCGGTGAGGTGCTTGCGCTGGCATCCTATCCGTCTTATAACCCCGGTACCTTTGTTGAGGACTATGAAAAACTGGTACAGACAAAATCAAACCCGCTTCTTAACCGGGTGCTGGATGGCACTTACTCTCCGGGTTCTACTTTCAAACCGTTGACGGCAATTGCCGGGCTAGAAACCGGTGTTATTCAGCCGAATACCTATATCCAGGATAAAGGTAAATATACCTTTTTCCCGTCCTATCAGCCCACCTGCTTGATCTATTCCTCCAAAGGCGAAACGCACGGTACCATTGAGGTTGCTGAGGCGTTGGGGGTCTCTTGTAACTATTTCTTCTTTGAGGTGGGACGCTTGACCGGAATTGAAACTCTGGGTGAATATGCAAAGAGATTTGGTCTTGGCGAGCCAACGGGAATTGAACTTGGAGAAAGCAAGGGATTGATGGCAAGCCCAGAGCATAGAGAGAAGCTGGGTCAGGAATGGTATCCCGGCGATGTGATTCAGACGGCAATCGGACAGTCGGACAATTTGTTTACTCCGGCACAGCTTGCCAACTATATTGCAACACTGTTAAATAAGGGCAGAAGATATCGGCTGCATCTTGTGGACGAGGTAGTGGACTATGACACGCAAGAGGTTGTCATGAGGACCAATCCGGAAGTTCTTTCGGATCATACGATACAAGACACAACCTTTCAAAAGGTAACACAGGGTATGCGGCAGGTTGTAACAAATGGAACTGCCAAGGAGGCGTTTGCAACTGCCAAGTATCAGGCAGCCGGAAAAACGGGTACGGCAGAGGTCCCCAATGGAGCGGATAATGTTTTGTTTGTTGGATTTGCGCCGTATGAAAATCCTGAGATTGTAGTCGCTGTGGTAATTGAACACGGAGCAACAAGTTACTATGCGGCAAATGTTGCACGACAGATATTTGATGCCTATATGTCACTGAAGGAACAGCGCCGAAATCCGTAGTGATGCAAGTGAATTTAGAGAGATAATTTTACAAAATTGTTTTTGACTTTTTAAAATGATTATGATAAAATAGCATAGAAAGAAGCAGGATTTTAAAATCAGAAATAATGGCAACGACAGGTGAGCTCAGGCTAGCCGCATCGTCCGGGAAAGGAGTCCGAAATGAATATTGCCTTGATTGCGCATGACAAAAAGAAAGAACTTAT
>JAZOWR010000395.1:0-23576 GCA_045659345.1 Ructibacterium sp. | reverse complement strand
TCCAGTTGCCCCCGGTGTTCAATGGTGACTTGTAGCGTGTTCTTTTCAATTCTTTGTCATAGTACCGTATTTGTTGGCTTTTAATTCTTTGTGGTTTTTAAGTCGGATCGTAGCCATGTCGTTCTGTGGGCCAAGGAGTTGGAGAGATATTTTGTCTTCCTAAGACCGCTTGGCCTCCGACTTTCCAGTTGCCCCCGGTGTTCAATGGTGACTTGTAGCGTGTTCTTTTCAATTCTTTGTCATAGTACCGTATTTGTTGGCTTTTAATTCTTTGTGGTTTTTCCCTTGAATAATCAATTCGCTCAATGCAGGCTTTCAGATGCCTGTTTTTTGTTGCGGCATCCACATCAGGATTTTGCAAAGCTTCAAGAGCATCTTTAAACTTTGCGATTCTTTCCTCATAGTCCACGGGTTCTGGCATAGATTCGTAAGCTGCACACAAAGCCTGTTGGACTTCTTCCTTTTCTTTTAACAACCTTTCATTTAATTGTTGGAATATTTCTTGTGGCATACGTTTTGCCGGGTCAGGATTTGTTTGTGCATCCCACTGTGCAACTTCCTTTGCCTGCAAGTCTTTCATTTTCTTTTCAAGGTTTTTTACAAGCCTTAAATGAAGCTTGATTGAATCACCTTCATCATTTTGTATGCGAATTTCAAAATCCTCAATGCACTGCTTCAACACTTCAACAATTCTTTCAATCATTTCTTCATATAAACAAGAACCTGTTCCACAGTGCGCTTGATCGTCACAAAGCAATCTTGCTGGCGCTCTTTCTTTGCCATCCTTGTTGTAGGTTCTCAAAGACATTGCCCTTCCGCATTGACACCACAAAAGACTTGCAAGAGGATTTCTGATCTTGGTTTTTGGTTTTGCTCGGTGATTTCTTCCCCTTTTTTCCTGTGCCGCATTGAACAGTTCGATAGGGACAATACCATCATGCCTGCCGTCATAAATTAAAAATTCACCGATTTTGGATTTTGGTCTTGTTTGGATAATCTCACCATCTTCAACAATACTAATAGTTTTTCGCAGATTCCAAACAACTTTTCCAATGTAGTGTGGATTTTCAAGCATCTTTTTCATAGCAGCAGGTGACCATTTTTCCCCTTTGGGTGCTTTGACCCCCATGCTGTCAAGGTGGTTGCAAATATTTGTACAACCCATGTCCTCATTGACATACAAATCAAACATCAACCTGACAATTTCGGCCTGCTCTTTGTTTTCTTTGAGAGTGGGGCATTTTCTTTTTCCGTCCATCACCCATGTTTTATCAAATCCATAAGGCGGCACAGTTCCCAAATAGTTTCCTTGGCTAACCGAAAGCAATCTGCCACGGTTCAAAATCTTCTTGGTGTATTTTAAATAATCGTTGCCACGCTTTAATTCGGCTTCAAATGCATTCCAGTCATATTCATCACGCAGGTCATACATTCTTTCGGGTGTTATGACATAAGTGTTGGTATGTTTCAATAGTTTCATCAAGCGCCCTATGTCTTCCAAATCACCACGTGTTAAACGTTGCGGCTCAACAACCTTCACCGCTTTATACTTGGGTGATTCTATCAGCCGAAGCACTTTGTTGATTTCGGGCCTTTCCTTGATGGTTTCACCTGATACAACTTCACGGAAGCGGTTTTCTTCAGGTACTTTTGCACCGAGGTGTCTTTCGTCCCATTCATCAAGGATTGTTTCGTGCTTTTGCAAAACTTCTTCAACAGTCAAAAGCGGATCATCACTTTGACTTTTACGCAAATAGTCAAGGATTTCTTCAGGTGTGAACATTTCTGCGTAATTATAAAATTGATACACTGTGTATCAGCCCCCTTTATGTTTTTTCTTACTGCCTGCATTTATTTCAGCATCACCCCCTTTTATTTGTTTATCAATGCCATTTCTTTTGTGGTCGGTGTTCTACCGGCTTTTTTTATCATACGAAGCATTCGACCACGTTCATCCATACCATATTTGAACGCTTCCTTACAAACTGCAATAGCATCTTCAAATTTATCTTGCTTTTCATAAAGCATAGCCAAGCGCTTGAAAGCAGGGATGTTTGTTGGTGATTTTTCACCATATTTTTTGTCGATTTCACGCATAGTTTTATAATAGGTTATATCATCTAAACAATCTTTTTCCAAGGTGATTGCAACTGTACCAAACCAATCATTTAAGTTGTATAAAATCGACCAATTACGCTGGATTTTTTCCATAAGGGAAAAGTATTTGTCAGAAACACTTTTAACTTCGTTTTGATATTGGTCAAAAATTTGGGATTTATCTACTTTGAATTTAAAGTGATTTGATTCTTTTAAAATTTCCCATTCTTCCGTTGTTCCACCTTTGTCGAGATAATCAAGCCAATTTTCGTATTCTGTTTTGTTAGGATTCGGTGTGAACGCAGTTGAATTTGGATTTCTTTTGTTTTTTTTAGAAGCTGCCTTTTCTTTAACCAGAACATCCAAAGGCGTTGATGTTATTTTTTTATGGATATCCTCAACCTTTTTTGTAATTTCTTCTGTTTTTGCATCAACCGCATCTTTTGCCTTTTTTAATAATGAATCAAACAACCCCATAATACTTGACCCTTCCTTAATATAAAAAAATTAAAACATTGGCTTAAAGTCCCATTTTAAGGACAGTTGATGTGTTATTATTTGTCTTGCAAAGAACAAATGTTCTGCATTAACATTTCTCTTTGATCTGCAAGGCGCTCATTGAAGTTTTGCTTAATATCAGCAATCCTTATATCGCAACATTTTTGAACATCGGCTATGCGAAGCTCGCAAAGGTTCTTTAAGTCCTCAATTCTTGTTTCGTATGATTTGATAATATCAGCAATTCGCATTTCATAGGTTTCTTTAAGAGAAACAGTGCTGTTGACCTCAATTTCCTTTTTCTTCTCATAGCCTATAAGTTCGTTGAGGTCACCGCCTAAAGATATAACTAATTTTGCGATAGTGCCGAATCTTGCATCGGGGGTTTTACCTGTGCAAATGTTTTTTACAGTTTGAAGTGGTATGCCGCTCATATTGGCAATATCTTCAAACGAAAAATCACCTGCATCTTTAAGAGCCAATATATATTCTTTTGCTTTGTCAAATACAATTTCCATTTTAATCACCTTTATAAAATTTGATACAATAAAACCAACTTTGATACTATTAAATCCAAACTTGATACCATTACATCCAAATTTGATACCATAAAAACCAAATTTGGACGTTGATTTCCTCTTGCTAATTTTTTACAATATATCCAAGAAATCACCAATAACGATGCGTTGACAATTTTTCAGAACAATTATAAGATTGCTTCAGAACGCACGTTCTTGCCTTGAAATTGAAAGGAGTTTATTAAATGAGCGCAGTCGATACTTACATTAAAAAAATTAACGAGTTACTAAAAAACGCAGATTTAGAATTATTGGACTTCACTTTTCAATTTCTGCAAAAGAGCGTTGAAAAACCGCTTACCCCTTGCGAAGAACAGCTAAAATCGGCTTAAAACTTGCAAGCTGCTCTGGGCTTAATTGGTGCAGTTCTTCTACAATAGAATAAAATTCTTTATCTGTTCTTAATCTTACAACGATGTCGGTTGCGGCATCGTTCTTTTTTTGCATTTCTTCCCAACCCATAAGGTAGGCAACACTTACATTCAACACTTCAGCGAACTGAACCACCTTTGATTGAGGAAGATCAACTTTGCCGGTTTCAATCTTTCCTACGGTTGAATGATTTGAATATCCTATTTTTGCTGCCAAATCTCTTTGTGACCATCCTCTTTCTTTTCTTTTGATTTTAATTCTTTCACCGATGTTCATTAAACACACCACCTTTTTCCTTATTTTACACCCTTGGTTCATAAAAATCAATATTTTTATTGTTTTTTTTGTAAAAACCTATTGACAAAAACAAAAATGTGATTATAATGAAACTTGCAAGGTTCATTAAATGAACCATAAAGGAGTAAGACGATGACAGTTAAAGAAATGTTTGAAAATAAATACCGTGAGCGAATGGCAACCATCACCGAACGTGAGTGGAAACGAGTAAAAGAAGACGCTTCATACAAAAATATGCACCCTGCCGAGTTTATCATAATGTGCCTTGAAATTACAGAAAACGATTGCAACCCTCGAAAGAATGCGGATGTTTATTGGGAGCTCATCAAGATGAACAAAAATAAATTGATTGCAAGCAACAGACACAGACAGTATCACGGCAAAGTTAATGCCTTTTGGCTAACAAAAAAAGGTTATAAACAATTATTCGCAGAGTGACACCCGAAAGGGTGGTAATGCGGTCAGGCAGACGGTCACAAACCCGACAGCCGCTATATAATGAAAGAAGGTGAAATAATGACAAATACGGAACTTCTTGAAAACAAGATTGCCGATTCAGGCAAGAAGATTAAATTTCTTGCTGAAAGATGTGGCTTATCTTATGCCGGTTTTCGCAACTGTGTTATTAACAAAGCAGAATTTAAAGTTTCCCATGTTGATGTTCTTTGTGAAGAATTGAACATTACAGACCTTAAAGAAAAAGAAAAGATATTCTATTTCAAAGGGTAAAGTGCAAGGCTATTTTTTTTGCGCTATATGGTTCATTAAATGAACCAAAGCGATCCTCGGCAAAGAATAAACATCAGGACAAGCGGCAACAACATAACCTTTAACGAGGTGATTTCATGCAAGAGTACATATTAAATAAGGTTATAAAATCCCACGGTTTCACAGCAAGAGTGTTCAGTCCCATCATTTCAAATGAAGAACGTGAAAAACGAATGAAAACCATATATAACGCATCAGCAAATCTGCTGAAGGAAGTTGAAAGGTGCAACCATGAAAAGAAAAAACAGAATATTCCGTAAAATCCGCAATTACATATTAAAGACATTCACATTGATTATGGGCATTGTTTTTATGTTATCAATATGCTCACTCGATTCAGATTCTTGGATTCCTTTTGTGGCCATTGCGATTTCCGGTGGTTGGCTGTGGCTTTACGCTTGGGCAAATGGTTATGTTTACAACGATGATGAAGAAGGTGATGAAGAATGATGTGGACTAACGATCCTGTGGCAGATGCAGAGCGTTATGCAGCAGAACAGGAAAGAAAACTGGACGAGCTGCCAAAGTGCTGCGAATGCGACCACCCGATTCAAACCGAAAAGTGCTTTGAATTTAATGGTGAGCTAATGTGTCCGCAGTGCTTAAAAGACTACCACGAAAAGTGGACAGAAGATTTTTGTAGTTAAAAAGCAGAATATTCAGAAAAGAAAGGATAAAAAATGAAAGTTTTAAGTTTATTTTCAGGAATAGGAGCTTTTGAAAAAGCGCTTGACAATCTCAAAATACCTTATGAGTTGGTTAGCTATTGCGAAATTGATAAGTATGCTTCAAAGTCATATTCCGCAATTCACAATGTGCCTGAATCTATGAATCTTGGTGATATAACCAAAGTTGATGAAAAGGCGCTGCCGAAGGACATTGATCTGATTACATATGGTTTCCCTTGCCAAGACATAAGCCTTGCTGGAAAGCAGAAGGGCTTGTTTAACGAAGATGGAACACAAACGAGGTCGGGGTTATTCTTTGAAGCGTTACGCATCATTGAAGAAACGCAACCAAGGGTTGCAATAGCCGAGAATGTGAAGAATCTCACAGGTAAGAAGTTCAAAGAGCAGTTTCAAATCGTTTTGAATTCTCTTGAACAAGCCGGCTACAACAACTATTGGGCTGTGCTGAATTTAAAGGATTTCGGCATTCCTCAAAACCGTGAAAGGGTATTTATAGTTAGCATCCGCAAAGACCTTGACACAGGATTCTTCCAGTTCCCGGTTGGCTTTCCGCTTGAATTAAGGCTGAAAGATATGTTGGAAGCTGAAGTTGATGAAAAGTATTACATAAGCACTTCAAAAATTGAAAAATTTTTAAATTCATCTTTTGCACAAGAAAAATCAATGATTCAATCGGGGAATGTTTGCAGCACCCTTTTGGCAAGAGATTACAAAGATCCCAAATGTGTAGTTGAAGAACCTTGTGTGAAACAAATCGGCAACCTTATGCCATCAAAGACAAGAGCAAATCCCAATCAGGGCAGATTGTATGATCCTAACGGTTTAAGCCCAACACTTGGTGCAATGCAAGGTGGCAATAGACAGCCATTTGTAACGGTACACAAAACCGGGAAAATCATCAAAGTTGGGAATGTGTATCCTTCTGGTGGCCAAAATGGCAATGTGTATGATGAAGAAGGTATATCACCAACCATTATCAGCGGTGTTACCAATACCAAAGGTAATGGCGGTATTGGTAGTAATAACGCACCAAAGGTGCTTATCCGGGAAGCAACAAAAAAAGGTTACGCAGAAGCGGTTGAAGGGGATTCCATCAACTTTGAACAGCCTAACAGTAAAACCAGAAGGGGCAGGGTTGGTCATGGTGTTGCACAGACCTTGACCACATCACCGCAACAAGGGGTTGTTGTTAGTGAACCTACAATTCAAAGAATTGACATTCCGCAGACGGTAAAAGTCAGAAAATATGAAGTTGATTGCAAGTTGCTTTGTGAATGCTTACGCAATCACAAACTTGATTTAGATTTGAGCAACAAAGACATTGCGAGTGTGTTGAGTGTTCCTATAACAAAGGTTGAACATTGGTTTAGACGAGATAACTGTTTTGCAATTCCTGACCCCGAAGTTTGGATGGATTTGAAAAAACTTCTTGAAATTAAAACAGATGAATTTGACGAATCCATAATGACCTTTGAGGAAAAAGAAGGTGTTTATGAGAAATCAGAAAGGCACTATTTCGATGATGGGATAGCGCCCACATTGACAAGCACATCCGCAGGTAATGAAAAGATTATAGTTGTCGGCAATTATATGCCATCAGGACACGATGCTTCAAGAATTGTTGACGAAAATGGAATCGCACCAACAGTCAAAGAAAATCACGGAACTGTCACGGCTGTTGCAATGCGTGGTCGGTATGACGAAAATGGCGAAATTCAGCAAAATATTGAGGTATCAGAAAGAGAATATGCAAATGCAACTACTACGGTGCAGAAAGATTCTTTGATTTGTGAACCACAAACATTGCGAATCCGCAAATTAACCCCGAAAGAATGCTTCCGGCTAATGGGCTTTAGTGATGAAGATTTTGCAAAAGCCGAAGCGGTCAACAGCAACACGCAGCTTTATAAACAAGCTGGAAATTCGATCGGAGTTCCTGTTGTTGAATACATAATATTGGCATTGCTTGACTGCGGTGCTTTAACCAGTGGAAAGTGAGGTTTAAAAAATGCTTTATGTTTGTTCAATAGTTGCAATGATATGTGCAACGGTAGTTATTTGGCGGTGCTTGATAGCATCGACAAAGCAAGAAACAACAAAAACGGAAAGGATGACAGATAATGTATTGGTTAGGATTAGCAAAGCCTGACACCGAATATTTCGGTGGTCAAGATTTACCGAACTTGCAGGCAAAAATGACGGTAACAATTAAAAATTACAGCATCGAGAGCATCCGCAATCAGAGCGGAACGGCAAAAAAGGGTGTTCTACACTTTAACGAGAACATCAAGCCGTGGATAGTAAACAAAACCAAGCTGAAACCTATTGTGAACAAGTACGGCATTGAAACTGACAACTGGATCGGAAAGAAAATCACCTTGTATTTTGACCCACTTGTCAAATTTGGCAAGGATGTCACCGGTGGTGTTCGGTGCGAGATACCGAGAGAAGAACCGATGCCCAAGTGCGATAACTGCGGCAAGAACATTGAAGCGTACGGCAGTATGGCCCCGGAGCAGGTGGCCGCTTATGCAATGCAGAAATATGGCAAACGCCTGTGCCGTGAATGTGGTGCTGCTCTTGCGAACAAGGGGGCGCAGCAATGAAACTAACAAAACGAAACTATTTCAGCAAAAAGGCAAATCTTGAATTTATGTCAGTTTCACAGTTCAAGAGTTTTGAGCGCTGCCAAGCATCCACCCTTGCCGAAATCAACGGCAAATATGAACGTGAAAAGACCACCGCCTTGCTTGTGGGTTCTTACGTTGACAGCTATTTTGAAGGCACACTTGCAAACTTCATTAAGCAGAACCCCGAAATATTCAAGAAGGACGGAACGCTTAAAGCCGATTATGTGCAAGCCGAAGTCATAATTCAGCGCATTTTAAAGGACAAGCTGTTCACTGAATATTTGAGTGGCAAAAAGCAAGTGATTATGTCCGGTGAGATAAGCGGCGTGCCGGTAAAGATTAAGGTTGACAGCCTGCACCCGGACAAGATTGTTGACCTGAAAGTTATGGCAAGTTTTGATGAGGTCTACAATGCCGAAAAAGGCCGCCTGCCATGGTTTGAAGCGTGGGGCTATGATTTACAAGGTGCGGTGTATCAAGAGATTGTGCGGCAAAATACAGGTGAAATACTGCCGTTTTATTTAGCTGCTGCAACCAAGGAAAAGATTACTGACATTGACATCGTACATATAGATCAGAAAATGCTTGATTTTCAACTTGACCGCTTCAAGCGCTATGTTGAAATGTTCGATGCCATCAAGAAAGGCATAATGCCGGCAGAGCGCTGTCAAAAGTGCGAATATTGCAAAAACTCAAAGGTTCTTGTAGAACCAACCGAATCAGAAGAATTTTATTTGATATAAGGAGTAATTAAAAATGAATGTAGTTGTACTTGTAGGAAGATTGACCGACCACCCCGAGCTGAAGAAAACATCCAGTGACATTTCGGTGACACGTTTTTCAATTGCTGTTGACCGACCCGGCAAAAGCGGTGAGGAAAAGCAGACCGACTTCATCAACCTTGTTGCTTGGAGACAGACAGCGGAGTTTATAACAAAGTATTTCACCAAGGGTCAGCGCATCGGCATTGAAGGTTCATTGCGAATGAACAAATTTACCGATAAAGACGGAAACAACCGTACCACTTATGAGGTTGTTGTCGATAACGCACACTTCGTTGAATCCAAGAAGGAAAGTGGATCAGAACCTGCAACAGTAACCCAGTTCCCCACGAACACCCAAAACTTTGACGAAATTGGCGCAGACGATGATTTGCCGTTTTGATGGGGGTGAGAAAAATGAAAATGAAAATAATGCTTGAAGAAGATGCAAAAAGACCGACAAGAGCGCACCCCGATGATGCAGGGCTTGATTTGTATGCAAGGGGCGAAAAACAGACCATTCTTCCCGGCAGCAGCGCTGTGTTCGATACTGGTGTTCACGATGAACTGCCAAAAGGCACGATGGGGCTTATTTTTTCCAAAAGTGGTTTGAACTTTAAAAGGGGACTTACCTCTGAAGGCAACATTGATGAAGGTTATGTCGGCAGCGTAAAAGTCAAACTTTATAACCATTCAAAAATGCGTTGCGATATACATTCTGGTGACAAAATCAGTCAGCTCATAGTTGTGCCGATTGTTAAGCCAACCCTTGAATTTGTCGAAACACTTGAAGAAACCGAGCGTGGTGACAACGGCTTTGGCAGCAGCGGAAGGTGAAAAAATGGCAATCAGAAACAAATACGGAAGCCGTAAAATCACGAGAGATGGTTTGACCTTTGACAGCCTTAAAGAATACAGAAGATATTGTGAACTGCGCCTGCTTGAAAAAGCAGGCCGGATCACAAACTTAAAACTGCAAGTCCCCTTTGAATTGTTACCTGCTCAATATGAAACCTTTGAGAGGTACGGCAAAAAAGGCCAGCGGCTTAAAGATGGTCAACATTGTATTGAAAAAGCGGTTATGTACCGAGCCGATTTTGTGTATCAAGAAAACGGAAAGACCGTTGTGGAAGATACAAAAGGCTTTAAAACCAAAGATTATATTTTAAAACGCAAAATGATGCTCTATTTTCACGGCATCAAGATCAAGGAGGTATAACCTATGAATAAAACAGCAGAACTTAACACAACTATGAACATTGTTATGGCAATTTTGCAACAGGACGAAAGAACAAGGAACAGTGACAGTTTCCTTTATTTGAAGGTGCTTGAACATATTTCAAATGCAAAAGGCATTTATTTGAACGCCTTGACGGTGCCAGAGTTCTTGACATCAATGGATGTGTTTGGATTTCCTTGTTTTGAAACTGTCCGCAGAACACGGCAGAAAATACAGCACGAATTTCCTGAACTTTCAGGAAGCGCAGAGGTTAAGGCATTCAGATCAGAGAACGAAGCAGCATTCAGGGCTTTTGCAACTGCTCAAGGCGGTGGGGGTGAATGACAAAGCAAGGGTGGATTGCTTTGCAAAGAAAAATTCAAGACCATTGGCTTTGGAAAGAAAAACCTTTTTCAAAAGCGCAGGCTTGGATTGATATGCTGCTTTTGGCAAATCACGATGACAACAAATTTCTGTTAGGGAATGAACTGGTTGAGGTTAAGTGTGGGAGCTTCATTACCTCTGAAGTGAAACTGATGGAACGATGGGGATGGGGAAAAGCAAAAACAAGGGCATTTTTAGATTTGCTCCAAAGTGATGAAATGATTGTTAAAAAATCAGACCGCAAAAAGACCACCATAACCATTGTAAACTACAAGGAATATTCCATTTTAGAAACCACAGACAGACCACGAGCAGACCGCAAAAAGACCACTGGCAGACCACGAGCAGACACAAACAACAATGATAACAATTTTAACAACAAAAACAATGATAACAAGAAAAAGGCCACCGGCAATGTTTTTCTTGATTTGCTCAACGAAGGGAAGGTGTGACAATGACACAACACGAAGCTGCACAAGTGTTGGCTATCCTTAAAGCGGCATACCCGAACAGTTATAAAGGAATGACCCCAGAAGAAGCCACAGGAACAATCAATGTGTGGGCAATGCAGTTTATTGACATATCGGTTGATATTGTGATGATGGCTATACACAAGCATATAAGCACAAATCCTTTCCCCCCAGCTATCTGCGAAGTAAAGGAAAAAATTCATAAATTGCATTGGGAAGCCTACGAATATGTGAATGGTTGGAAAGCTTCAAAGGAATCCATTGACGAAACTGTGCTGGATCAGTACACCCGGATATATGCCGAAACCAAGTTATACAAACACAACTGCGGTTTTGAACCATCATTGCGAAAAATGATAAGCGGAAACAATATGCTGCTGTTAGGCAGCGGAAAGGAGTGACAACATGACTTTAGGTAAAACCATAAAAACGTTGATGGTGCAGAACTATTATACACAGAAAGAGCTTGCCATCAGAAGCCGTTGCACAGAAGCAGCAATATCAAAATATATTCACGATGAAAGGAAGCCAAATGTTAAAACATTACACAACCTTGCACTTGCTTTGGGAGTTACCGTTGATGTGCTGCTCAAAGGTGGCGCAAAAGCAATGGTTAAAGTGATTAGGTGCAAAGACTGCAAGCATTGGGGCGGCAGCGTATTTAACCACAGATGCCGCCGGTGGTCGGGTTTTGACCATATAAACTGCACCAAGCCCACCGATTATTGCAGCTATGGCGAAAGGAAGGAAAGTGAGGTGCAAGGGGAATGAAAATACAAAGGAAAAGGTTTGTTGTTATGCGAAGGAATCGCACGGAAATTTGGTGCGGTCTTGCAAGGCAATTTCATTTTAAGCCAATTGACGATATAGGTGAAACATCTATTAAGACTTATCGCACAGAAAAGCAAGCAAGAACTTGTAGTGCTTGGAATAGGGATTTTGAGGTTGTTCCAGTTATTGAAACGATAGAAAGTGAGGAGTGATACCGAATGACCGATAAATTGAAGCCGTGTCCGTTTTGTGGGGGTAATGTTAAAGTCGCAAAAATGGGTGACAATGGGCATATGTGGTGGTTTATCACAAGAGGCAGTGGCGAGAATAAATGCCGTTGTAGAGTTTTTATGGAAAGTGAAGATTTTTGCATAAACGATACAATGGAGTTTAAACAAAAACTCAAAGAAGAACTGATTAACGCTTGGAACAGGAGGGCAGACAATGACCGTTAAGGAATACCGAGAAAAGCACCCAAATTGTAGATATTGCAAATACAGTTTTGATTGTGCTATGGGCATTTATTATTGCGAGGCAAAAGAAAAACAAATCTTCTTTAACAAAGCCAAGAAATGTGAAGTGTATCAAGCAAGGGGGGATATAAAATGACCGATAGAGATAGGCTGATTGAGGTTTTGAACAACCTTAAAGGACAACGTGTGAATATGATTTTCAATATTCTTAAAGACCATACCGAACACGGTGGTATGGCAGGAACTTGCCAAGTTAATTGGTGGGGTGAAAATCCTAACCACCTTGACCTTTATCGTCTTGAATGCCAAATCAAAAGATATAAAACAATGGTTGAACAATGGGGGTGAACGAATATGACCGATAAAAATTTTTATGAATGGCTTTTTGCCGATTTAGACGATTTAATTGATTGCGATTTTGAGGAAAGCGAGGTAGAAGAAAATGTCAAGTGATAGAGATAGGCTGATTGAGTTGTTAGACAAGGCATTTTATCAACACGAAGAATTTTGCCTTACGCACGAATGCGTAGAGTGTAAAGCATACGGAGTTGACAGAGAATTGTGCGAACTTTCTTTGATTGCCGACCACCTGCTTGCAAACGGGGTTATAGTACCGCCTTGTAAGGTGGAACAGACGCTGTATGTAAAATGGAGATTAACTAAGGCGAGTAAATACGGCATATACCCTGCCAAAGTTTATGCTTTGCGTTGGGACGATAAGAAAAACAATTTTCGGGTATGTGTTGAGGGTAAATTTCAAATATCCACTTATGGCGGTTACTACACGCATTATTACAGAGCCACTTTCGGTTGGGATAATGTGGGCAAAACAGTATTCCTCACCAAAGAGGAAGCGGAAGCAGAACTACGAAAGAGAGGTGTATCAAATGCCGAGATTTAAAGTTAAGCCTTATATATGGCAACATAAAGAATATGGCTACAAAGACCGATTGTATAAAATCTATGTTCATATGTGCCGAAGATGTTATTACGAAAAATATGAGTTTTATCATCGTTATGGTGGCAGAGGTATTAAAGTTTGTGACGAATGGCTGAATAGTTATGACAAATTCAGAGAGTGGGCACTGGTAAACGGATATGATTACAACGCACCAAAAGGACAATGCACACTTGACCGCATCAATAATGATGGTAACTATGAGCCTTCAAATTGTCGGTGGGCAACCATTAAAGAGCAATTAAACAATAATTCTCGCAATATCTTAATAACTGCCAACGGTGAAACACATACCCTGCAACAGTGGGCAGATATTTTAGGTACAACACACGCAACCTTACGCAGTAGGTATAGACGTGGTTGGAGTGATGAAAAAATTATCAATACTCCCATTGGCAATTATAGAAAGGCGGTGTAATCATGGGAGATAACGAGATTGTAAAGGCTTTGGAGTGTTGTATAGAAAGTGATTGCGATAATTGTCCTTGGGACGAACAAACCGCTTGCAATGAGTATATGAGGCAAGATGCCCTTAACCTCATCAACCGCCAAAAGGCAGAGGTTGAGAGGTTGAAAGCACAATGTGAAAATACGCAGATAGGGTATAATTTCGCAAAGGTAGAGGTTGAGAGGTTGAAAGCACTACTTAAAGAATGGAAAGCCGCAGCTTATAAATGCTCTGACGAAAAAGACGAAATTTATTGCAACGCAATCGAGAGGGTGAAAACCGCCAAAGCCGAGGCTTACAAGGAGTTTGCGGAGAGGTTGATAGAAAAGCGTTGGGATGTCCCTTATGAAACCAAAAACGCTCACTTTGTCCAAGTTGTGGATGTTGGTGACATTAAAGACACCTTAAAAGAATTGGAGGGGAATAACGATGGCTGATATGGTAAACCATCCTTCGCATTATGAAACGGGCAAATTTGAGTGCATTGATGTAATGCTTGAAACACAAGGCAAGGATGCGGTGTTGGATTTTTGTCTGTGCAATGCTTTTAAATATCTTTACAGACACGGTAGAAAGAACGGTATTGAAGATGTTAAAAAAGCAAAGTGGTACATAGACAAGTATATTGAATTGGTGGGTGAGGAAGGATGACGGCAAAAGAGTACCTTCAGCAGATCAGAGCGCTTAAAAACGAAATAAAAAACAAGGAAAGTGAATTGTTTTTGCTTGAATGCCTTGCAACCGGTACAACAGCGCCAACCGACCGAGAACCTGTGCAGACTTCCGGCCCAAGTGATAAGGTTGGAACATTAGCAGTCAAAATCGTAATGATGCAAGATGAAATATTTAGGTTGAAAGCAGAAGCCCTTGAACTTATAAACGAATGTGTAAGCGTTATTGAAAAAGTGCGAGAGCTTCCCTATAGAACAGCCGAAACACAATATAACATTTTGCATAAACGGTATGTTGGCTTCAAAACACTGAAACAAATTTCCAAAGAAGAATGCTATGACTATGATTATATACGAGAATTGCACGGCGTGGCATTGCAAAATGTTACAAAAATTATGCTACAAAGCAAAGTCCCCACACAAACCCACATTTAATAGTGCTATAATATAAAATGTAAAAAGGTACACAAAAAAGCCATCCACTGCAATGGGTGGTTTTTTTATTTGGGTGGGAAGTGCGAACCGTTTCCTTTGGTTGTCCTCCTTTCATTCGCATAAAGGGCTGAAAGCCGTTGACACGTCCACTAAGGCCCTGCGTGTCTTTTTTTATTCATCAGAAAGGATGTGTTGCACGATGGCAAATATGACAGCAAAACAACAGCGTTTTTGTGATGAATACCTTATTGACCTGAATGCAACACAAGCTGCAATCAGGGCCGGGTATTCAGAGAAAACAGCAGGTGTGATTGCAAATGAAAACTTGAAAAAACCTTATATTCAAGAATATATTGAACAACGAATGGCAGAAAAGGACAAAGAACTGATAGCGGATCAGGATGAAGTGCTTAAATATCTAACTTCTGTCTTGCGTGGTGAAACACTGTCTGAAGTGGTGGTTGTAGAAAACACCGGGGATTTTAGCAGTAAAGCAAGACGAGTTGAAAAAGCCCCTGATGAAAAGGAACGCTTAAAGGCTGCTGAATTGTTAGGTAAGCGTTACGGCTTATATACAGACAAAGTTGATGTTGAAGGTGCAATTCCTGTGGTGATTTCGGGAGCTGATAAGCTTGAAGACTGAACAACCCAAAATCAAAGTCAAGCTGCCTGATGTTGTCGGCAAGGGTTACGGCACTTTTTGGCGGTTTAAAGGAAGATATAGGGCCTGCAAAGGTTCAAGACGAAGCAAGAAGTCAAAAACAATGGCACTATGGACTATAACAAATATTATGCAGTACCCTGAAGCGAATATGTTGGTGGTGCGTAAAGTCTTCAGAACCCTTAAAGATTCTTGCTTTACAGAATTGAAATGGGCTATAAAGCGGCTGAAAGTTGATGCTTGGTGGGATATAAAAGAAAGCCCACTTGAAATGACATACAGACCCACAGGGCAAAAGATATATTTCAGGGGTTTGGATGACCCCTTGAAAATCACATCAATAGCGGTTGAAGTCGGTGTTCTATGCTGGATGTGGATTGAAGAAGCATACGAAATCACCAGTGAAGCGGATTTTGACACTTTGGCTGAATCAATGCTTGGTGACTGCCCTGAAGGTCTGTTCAAGCAGATAACCTTAACCTTTAACCCTTGGAATGAAAAAACGTGGCTTAAAAAGCGCTTTTTCGATGTTTCAAATGAAAATACGCTTGCTATAACAACCAACTACAAATGCAATGAATGGCTTTCCCCGGAAGATATAAAAGTCTTTGAGGAAATGCGAATCCGTAACCCAAGGCGCTATGCCGTTGCAGGTCTTGGTGAATGGGGTATCGTGGATGGCCTTGTATATGAAAATTGGAAGGAAAAGCAATTCGATATTGACGAGATCAGAAGCAAACCTGATATTGTTTCTGTCTTTGGTCTTGACTTTGGTTATACAAATGACCCTTCAACACTATTCTGTGGGCTGCTTGATTTAAAAAACAAGCAGCTTTTTGTGTTTGATGAAATGTACGAAAAAGGGCTATCAAACAAGCGAATCTTTGAAACTGTCAATGATATGGGTTATGCAAAAGAGCGCATCACGGCAGATTCAGCAGAACCAAAGTCAATTGACGAACTGAAAGGCTTGGGTTTGCGTGTCAAAGCTGCCGCCAAAGGCAAGGACAGTGTAAAGAATGGCATTCAGTGGGTGCAAGACTTGGAAATTATTATTCATCCCCGGTGCGTGAATTTCATCACCGAAATAAGCAACTACACTTGGGATAAAGACAAGTTTGGCAACAAGCTAAATGTTCCAATAGATGATTTTAACCATTTGATGGATGCTATGCGTTATGCGCTGGAGCAGTACATCACGAACAATAAACCGCAATTAAACAGAAACATCAAAGGGGGTTTTTAAGGTGTTTCGATTAGCAAAAGGAACGGAAATGACACTTCCGTTGTTACAAGAATTTTTAGACAAGCACCAAGCAGAGGTGGAAAACAACTATAAGCCGAAACTTAATGCTTATATGAGTGACCACGATATTTTGCATCAAAATGCAAAGCCGGACTATAAGCCGGACAATAGGGTTGTGGTCAACTTCGCAAAATACATTGTTGATACAATGAACGGCTTTTTTATTGGCAATCCCATCAAGACTATTGCCGATGATGAAAAGGTTGCAGAGTATGTTGAATATTTGGATCAGTACAATGACCAAGATGACAACAATGCCGAAATATCGAAAACAAGCAGCATCTTCGGCAACGGCTTTGAAATGTATTTCACCGATGAAGAAGCTGAACAGTGCATCACATATTTAAGCCCGATTGAAGCGTTTATGATTTATGACGATTCAATCATTGAAAGACCGATGTATTTTGTTCGCAGATACACAGACCGTGACAACGTGGAATATGGCAGCATATCCAATGACTATGGTGTGCGCTATTTCAAAGTCACTGGCGGCTTGAAATGGACTGACGAAGATTGGCAACCGCACCATTTCCCCGGTGTGCCTGCAACAGAGTTTGTTGAAAATGCAGAAAGACAGGGTTTGTTTGAACCTGTAATGTCATTGGTTAACGCTTATAACAAGGCCGTTTCAGAAAAAGCAAATGACATTGATTATTTTGCTGATGCTTATATGAAGGTGCTGGGTGCTGCTCTTGATGACGAAGGTGTTAAGCACATCAGAGACAACCGCATCATTAACTTTGAGGGCGAGGATGCAAGCAAGATTGTTGTTGAGTTTATGGGTAAGCCTGAAAGTGACACAACACAGGAAAACCACCTAAACCGCCTTGAAAGGCTTATATTCCAAATCAGTATGGTTGCGAATATATCTGACGAGAATTTTGGTTCTGCCACCGGTGTTGCGCTGAAATACAAGCTGCAGGCTATGAGCAACCTTGCAAAGACCAAGGAAAGAAAGTTTGTAAGCGGAATGAACCGCAGATATAGGTTGTTGTTTGGACATCCTGCTTCCAAAGTGCCTGCTGATGCTTGGGTACAGTTGCATTATAAATTCACCCCGAACATACCTGCAAACCTACTTGAAGAAGCACAGATTGCTGCACAAATGGAAGGTATCACAAGCCACGAAACGCAGTTGAAGGTTCTTTCAATCGTTGATGATGTACAGGCCGAGCTTGAAAAGATCGAGGAAGAAAACGCACCTTCTGAAAGCACGGTTGTTGATGAGCAGATGTTTTCGGTCACTGGATTCGCACAACAGCCCGAGGTTGAACCCGAAGCAGAGGAAGTAACCGATGAGCAGCAGTGATTATTGGCGCAAACGTGAAAACGAAGCACTAAACCACCGCATCACCGATGAAAAAGAGTATGACAAGCGCATTCGGCAGATATACAGCAATATGTTGGATAACTGTCAAAAGGAAATAGATGCGTTTTACGGCAAGTATGCCGACAAGGAAGGTATTACCCTTGCTGAAGCGAAAAAACGTGTCAGCAAGCTCGATATTGAGCAATATGAGCGCAAAGCAAAGCAGTATGTGCGAGACAAGGACTTTTCACCAAAAGCAAACGAGGAAATGCGCCTTTATAACGCTACAATGAAAATCAACCGCCTTGAAATGCTCAAAGCCAATATTGGTCTTGAAACGATAAAAGGCCACCAAGAACTTGAAGAGTTTATGGGTGATATACTGAAAGGCCGAACAGAAGATGAATTGAAGCGGCAAGCAGGTATTCTTGGTAAGACTATTAAAAGTAATGCCAAGAAAGCCGATGCCATTGTCAATGCTTCATTTCACAATGCCACTTTCTCTGACCGAATATGGCAGTACCAAGATATGATGAAGGATGATTTATCAAAGTTGTTGCAAAGCGGTCTGATCCAAGGCAAAAACCCAAGGGCGCTTGCTGGTGAACTTAAAAAATACTTCATCGGTAAAGACGGAACAGGCGGTGCAGCCTTCAACACTGAACGATTGATGCGGACGGAACTTGCAAGGGTTCAAACCGAAGCGCAGAAACAGTCCTTTGAGCGCAACGGCTTCGATTATTATGAATTTATCGTAAATCACGATTGTTGCCCTATTTGTGATGGTATAGCAAACAAGCAAACCGAGTACGGCAAAGGCGTTTATTTGGTTGAGGAAATGATGCCTGGGCTGAATGCGCCACCGATGCACCCAAACTGCCGTTGTTCCACCGCCGCTTGGTCAGATGATGCCGAGTATGAGGCTTGGCTTGAACATCTCGAAAACGGTGGCACAACCGAGGAATGGAACAGGTTGAAAGCAAACAAAATACAATATAACGCCAACAACGATGTTCAGAATTACAAGCCTGTCACGTATGATGAAAGTGACCAAATCAGCACATCATATAAAGATTTGCCATGTACAGCAACAAAAGTCACAGGCTATGATAATGATATTTATGTGTCGGATAAGGTGAAGTTGAAGCCTAAACAACTACACTATACCAACACAAGAATCAACGAAGCAGCAGCGTTGGTAGGTGTAAGTGAAGGGGCTGAAATGCCCCGAATAATAATTTGTGATTCAACCGAGTTACCAACACGAACAATAGCGGCTTACACTGCAGCTGACAATACCTTGCGTATAAGTAGTGCCATAACATCAAAAAGTGGTGTTTTAAGTTTACCTAAAGACGGTGCTTGTTATGACAATGAAAACAGCGTATATGTTCACGAAATGCTCCACTGGTCTGATGCACAAAAATACATAAAACAACACGGAAATTCTTCCGGGTATCTTGAATCAAATATAAAAAGTGGAAAAACAAATATTGACAAATTAGCAAATAGTGGTTATAATATCTATGGCATTAGTGAATATGCCACTGCTAAATTACTTGAAGGTCGATATGATGAAGCGTGGACTGAATATAGAGTTGCGCAAATATTAGGTGATTGAATATGTTTACTGTATTAAGTGACGAAATTAGAAAATTGGTAAAAGAGGTCACCCCTTGGATCATTGGAACAGAAGGGGCTGACAAGGATTTTGCGCCAATTTTCAAAGAAAACACACCTTTTGAAATTATAGAAAAAAACAAAAAACTCTCTGAATTATGTAAAAATTAAACCAAGGTACGAATGGCAACATTCGATTCAAAGCACTTTGCGAAGGACATAAATGTCCCAAGCAAGGTGCTTTTTCTTATGGTGATTCCCTACCATTAAATGCGGAATCAAAAAAGACAGGACTGCTCGCACCTCTTAAAATGTGTCCCAGAGCAGACGATATACAAAGCACTTTACAGAAATGTAAGGTGCTTTTTCTATGCCTATTTTAAGGAGCTGATGCAGATTTGATTGAGGTGAGCCGCTATGATAGCGGTATTACAATCAAAGGTCACGCAAACTATGCGGAACACGGCAAGGATATTGTTTGTGCCGGTGTTTCCACGTTGGTTCAAACCCTTATTCAATCTGTGGAAGAACTAACCACAGACAAAATTCAATATGATATGCAACCGGGAGCGGTTCATATAAAGTTTTGGTGTTTATCAGACCCCACAAGGGCTTTGGTAGATGCCTTTTTTATTGGCATTCAATTGATTGCGAATGAATACCCAAACCACGTTAAACTGACCAAGCCTTGAAGTCGTTAAAAGCAAGGGAAAAATAGGTCAAGCAAAAGACTAAAAAATATGGAGTGAAAAAAATGAAAAAAAGATTTGATTTGCAGATGTTTGCTGATGAAGTACCCGACAACTCAAGCCCTGCGGCTAATACTGTGCCCGATCAGGAAAACCCTACTGATAAAAAAGAGCCTGCACCGACAGAAACGCCAAAAAATGGTGAGTTGAAGTATTCTGACAAGGATTTGGACGAAATCATCGGTAAAAAATTCGCAAAATGGCAGAAGGAACAGCAGAAAGCGGTTGACGAAGCACAGAAGTTGGCAACAATGAACGCCACACAGAAGGCTGAATTTGAGCGTGACAAGTTGAAGAAAGAACTTGACGAACTGAAAAAGCAGGCTTCTATTGCTGAAATGTCAAAGACCGCACGTAAAATGCTCGCAGACGATGGAATTACCGTGCCTGACGAACTTTTGTCGATGCTGGTGACAACTGATGCCGAAGAAACAAAAGCGGCTGTGGACGGATTTTCAAAGGCTTTTACGGAAGCTGTTGAAAGTGCAGTTAAAGAGCGCTTGAAAGGTGAACCACCCAAACGTGGGGTCGGTGGTGGTGCGCCGAGTATGACAAAGGCCGAAATTATGGCTATTAAAGACCCCGAATTAAGACAAAAAAAGATGCTTGAAAACAAGCACCTATTTAATTTTTAAGGAGTTGTAAGAAAATGAAAAAGTTTAGATTTGATATGCAGCTTTTTGCTAATGAGATTAAGGCTGCTGATCTCGCAAAGGTCAGAGATGTTGACTTTGCAGAGCGTTTCACCACCGGCATTGACACCTTGATGAAGATGCTTGGTGTTACTCGCAAGATTGAAAAGAAGGCTGGTGAAATCCTCAAGGTTTACAAGGTTACCGGTACTCTTGAAGATGGTACTGTTGCCGAGGGTGAGGTCATTCCTCTTTCCAAGTATCAGACCACTTATGTGCCTATTGGTGAGGCTGTCCTTAACAAGTGGCGCAAGGTTACCACTGCCGAGGCTATCTCTGAAAAAGGCTATGGTCAGGCTGTAAATGACACCAACGGCAAAATGCTGAAGGACATTCAGAAGGGTGTTAGAAGCAAGTTTATCACCTTCCTTGGCACTGGTACTGGTACTGCATCCGGCGCTGGCCTTCAGGCTGCTTTGGCCCAGGTATGGGGACAGATGCAGGTTCTTTTCGAGGACACTTCTGTTGAGGTTGTCTATTTTATGAACCCCCTTGATGTTGCTGACTACCTTGGCAATGCACAGATCAGCACCCAGACCGCTTTTGGTATGTCTTACATTGAGAACTTCCTTGGTATGGGTACTGCAATCCTTGCTTCTGATGTTCCCAAGGGCAAGATTTATGCAACCGCAGCCGAGAACATTGTCCTTTATTACATCCCTGTAACCAGCGCAGATATGGCACAGGCATTTGACCTTACTTCTGATGCAACTGGTCTTATCGGCATTCACACTGGCGCAACCTATGACAATCTTTCTGCCGAAACTGTCGCAGCATCGGGTGTTGGCTTGTTTGCCGAGAAACTCGATGGCATTGTTGTTGGTTCTATCACTGGTGCTTAATGATGTATAAGGTCATTAAGTTTTTCACAGATTTACAGGACAATGACCGCCCTTATAACGTGGGGGACGAGTTCCCCCACAAGGGCTTGACTGTATCGGCAGAACGATTTGCAGAGCTTGCAGGTTGCAACAACAAACAAGGCGCACCCTTGATTGAATTGGTTGAGGATGCACCCAAGGTTGAAGTGCCTAAAAAGAAAGCCAAAAAGACTGCCGACAAATAAAGTGAGGTGTCTTATATGCTGGATAATCTGAAGATTATGCTTGGCATTGCTGCGAATGACACTGACCTTGACGAGAAGCTCAATTTGATACTTGCAAATGCAAGACAAAGGCTTAAAGCTCTGCTTGGTGGCATCGATCCTCCGGCAGAGCTTGACTATATAATCACCGAGGTTGCGATTATTCGATTTAACCGCATTGGATCAGAAGGTCTTTCAAGCCATTCAGTCGATGGTGAAAGTCTTTCTTTCGGTGCAAGTGATTTTGACGGATTCACAACAGATATTCAGGCCTTTTTGGATTCGCAGACCGAAAACAAAAGAGGAAAGGTGCGATTCATATGAGATATGACACACCTATCTTTTTCCAAAAGGTCGAAAGCGGCGGTTATAATGCCAACACAGGCAACTATGACGATGATGCCATTGTTGAGGTCAAGTGTTGGGCAAGTGTTACCGATTCGGGTGTTGATACGCTGAAACTTGTGTACGGTGACATAAAACAAGGCGGTTTAACTGTTCGGCTTCAAAGACCATACACACAGCCCTTCAATAGCATCCGCATTGGTGACAAAGTATATCACGCAGACTTCACACGCAAGAACAAAACCTTTGTTGTTAGTGAGGTGCAGTAAATGAGCGGCTTGAAGATTGAAGGTGTTGAAAAGCTGGTCGAAAAGTTGAAAGAAAATGTGACTTTGGACGATGTGAAGAAAGTTGTCAGAACCAATGGTTCACAGCTTCAACGCAAAATCCAACATAACGCAGATTTCAGCCAAGGCTATCAGACCGGCACAACAAAAAGAAGCATTGGTCTTGAATTTATAGATGGCGGCCTTGCGGCAGAATCAGGGCCGGAAACAGAATATTCGCCTTATGTCGAATATGGTACACGTTTTATGGATGCGCAGCCTTTTGTGCGCCCTGCCTATAACGAGCAGAAGGAAAAGTTTAAACGTGACCTCACAAGGCTTATGAAGTAGGTGATTACAATAGATCCGCAGCAAGAGTTATTCACAGCATTAAAATTGAACCTTGAATCAATCGGCCACGATGTATATGACGGATTTTTGCCGCCAGAAGATACACCGTATCCTTTTGATTATCTTGGTGAATGTCAGCAGATAGACGATGCCAACAAAAGCGCTGTGTTTGGCCGAGTTCATCAAACCATCCACGTTTGGCATAACAACCCCAAACAGCGTGGCACAGTGTCAAAGATGCTGCTTGATATTAAAACGGTGTGCCGAAATATAAAGCACACTACAAATTTTGCTTGGTCGGTCAGAAATGTTACACAGAACATATTGACCGACACCACCACAAAAAGCCCACTTTTACACGGTGTGCTTGATGTGGAATTTTATTTTAGTTAGGAGTATGAAAAATGAAAAAGTTTGATTTACAGCTTTTTGCCGAGGCCGTACAGGGCAAGCAGATTGTTTATCTGTACAGAATCGCAAGCAAGGCTGCCACTACCGATGGCACTACCCTTGCATTCACCACCGAGAACGAGCGCACCACTTCCAAAGAAAGTGAAACCACCGTGACCAAGAATGGTTCTATCCGCACACCTGGCGCAGCAGAAGTTGAGATTTCTGCAACCTCTATTCTTGCCAAGGGTGACACCCTTGTCGATGAACTTGAGGAAGCAATG
>JAZOWR010000394.1:0-1610 GCA_045659345.1 Ructibacterium sp. | reverse complement strand
TGCGGCTTTAAAAAGGCAATGCACAAAAACAAGACACCAATCAGAGCAAGGCCTATTCCTATCAAGAGCAAGGAGTCAAGCACCGACAAGCCGCCGCCAAAGAGATTCATTTCTATCGGCATAGCAAATGCCGTTACGGTTAGTTGAGAAGCTATAAAGGGGATGGCAAGCAACCATTTTCTTTTCATCATTCTCAGAGCCTTTCTTTTTAAATTTGAATCGTAATGGCACTGTAATCATCCAGCACCCTTGTATATTTTCCGGTTTCCCGATTCTTCTTTACCATTTTCAACATTCGATTCAGCCAGTCCTGAGGTGTCTTAGCGCGCCGCAGTGTTTTTTCAATTCGGCGTTCATGGATATTACCCCAAAAACCGTCCGTGCAAATTAAAAAGCTATCATTCTTCTTTACTGTTGTGGGCTTAGAAAATGCAGGTGTCGCATTTTGGTTGAGCCCCAACAGATGAAATACCTTTCCTCTGTTTCGATCGGTACGAATTTTGGGATAACGGATGCCGCCCGCCTCATAAAGCGTATACGCCTCACTATGGTCCGGCGTAATATCATAGAGCCACCCATCCTGCAGATGATAAATCCGTACATCTCCAATATGCGCCCAGACGGCAACATCTCCATCCGTCAAAAGCACCGCCACCGCACAACCGCCCGGCAGCATGGATTCCTTTTGGAATTCTTCCAACGCCTTTTGTGCACGGTCAAAAAAAGCCGGAAGAGTTGCGGTTGTAATCTCAGCCTTTGCCTGAAATTCCTCCATCATGGTCTTAATCGCCAGCTGAGCGGTGTCCGGGACGCCTTTTCCATCTGCAACCGCAAAAAAAGTACAGTGAGATTCCTCTAAAATTCCTAGAGAGTCATAGGTTTCCTCGCCCTCTCCGCATTCGCAAACCGATGCAAACTCCAGCATCCTCTCACCTCTTTACTCACAAGATTATTCCTAGTATACTATAAAATTCGGCAAAAGTCAACTCTTGCAGATTGACAGTCTTTATCTGCTATGCTACAATAAACGAAACACACAAGAAAGGATTTGACCGCATGAAACTGATGATTGCATCTGATATTCACGGCTCTGCCGCTTACTGCCGGCAACTGATAGAAGCGTTTGAGAAAGAGCAACCGGATAAACTTTTGTTGCTTGGCGATATCCTCTATCACGGACCGAGAAACGCACTTCCCCTTGATTATAATCCACAGGAGGTTTCAGAATTGTTAAACGGTATCAGGGAGCATCTTCTTTGTGTTCGGGGCAACTGCGACACAGAGGTAGACCAGATGTTGCTTACATTCCCTATATTGGCTGACTTTTGCACTGTTTTCTGGCAGGGAAAGACTATCTTTGCTACCCACGGTCACCATTTTTCACCAGATGCTCTGCCGCCCCTTTGCAAGGGTGATATTCTTCTGTGCGGGCACACCCATGTCCCTGCCTTAACCGAAACCGACGGTATTCTTTATCTAAACCCCGGTTCAGTTTCCATCCCCAAGGAGGATTCCCCCCACGGGTATATGATCTTTGACGAAACTCACGCTTATTGGAAAACTCTTTCCGGGGATATCTGGAAAAAGTCGGATCGTAGCCATGTCGTTCT
>JAZOWR010000393.1:0-3891 GCA_045659345.1 Ructibacterium sp. | reverse complement strand
GGGACAACTGTTGTTCCAAACCAATATTATCGAAGGTATTATCTTACGAGAACATGTACTCTATTATATGCAGGAACTTAGAGCACCACCCGGTTATCAATTAGATGATACGAAGTATTGGTTCTGCTTCTGTGATGAAATCGGTAATTCCTGTGAAACTTGTGATGAAGTTTTAGCAGGTTTAGATGCCACACGAATACCTTTTGAGCAGATCGGAAAGGTAAATGCTACAAATCAACTTATAAATTACGATCTGCCCGCAACCGGAGGTTCCGGTGTTTATCCCTTGATACTTGCGAGTGTGCTATTTATAGTTACACCGCTTGTATATAGATTCATTCGAAGGCGCAAGCGAGAAAGGAGGGGCGTAGGTTAGCTTCCCCTATCTCGGCTAAAAAAGCGCCGAAGATGGATTAATAAAACACAAAAACTTCAAATCAGAAAGGACAAACCATTATGAAAAAATTAGTTTCTATTTTCTTAGCATTGGTTATGATCTTAGCAATTAGCGTCCCCGTATTTGCGGCAGAAAACACAACACTTACCATCAATGGTGAAGCAGACAGAGAATATGCCGGTTATCAACTTTTAAATCTTACTACAAGTTTAAAGACCGGCACACACCACACCGCTCACGACGGTGATCACACCGGCGATTGCTACAACTTCGCCTACACTGTAACCGAAAAATATCGCGCAATCTTGCAGGAAGAAGTTTTTGCTAACGGCGGAAACTATCTTTGGGATGTAAAACCCAGTGTTGCAACAGCTATAACTGATGATCAGATTCTCAAATACTTAGCAAATCAGACAAGCGATAATGGCGATGTGTCTCACACCATGCGTCAGGTAGCAGACAGACTCTATCGTGCTATTCAAACCGCAAACATCGCAGCCGACGCTACTGATTTAACCGGTAATAATGATAAAATCGCCCAAGGTTATTGGATTTTCGCTGATGTTACAAACTTGACCGGCAACGCAGCGAATTCCCTTGTTATGGTTGATACAAAGGGGCAGGAAAATCTTACAATCAATTCCAAAACCAGTCTTCCCACCGTTGAAAAGAAGGTAAAAGATATTGAAGACAGCGAGGATGACAGCGTTCTTGATAATCCTTGGCACGATTCAGCTGACCACGATATAAATGATACAGTTCCCTTTAAACTTACCGGCACACTTCCCAGCAACGCTCAGTACTATAAATCTTACAAATTGGTATTCCATGATACTTTGTCTGCAGGCTTAACTCTTGATGTTAATAGCATTAAAGTTTATATGTATGATACCAAGCACAAAGCTGACGTTGATACCGATCTTAATGATGCAGCAAAAGATGTTACCAATAATTTTGTTAAGACTACTACCGGTCTAACCGATGGTTGCACATTTGAAATTGGTTGCGAAAATGTATTCGCTATTGAAGGCGCAACCAAAGATTCCGCCTTTGTAGTTTACTATGAAGCAAAATTACAAGGTAATGCTGTTGTTATCGGCGCAGCCGGTAACCCTAACGAAGTTTACCTTGAATACTCTAACAACCCCTATGGCGATTCAACCGGTAAAACCGAAAAGGATAAGGTTACAGTATTCACCTACAAGCTCGTTATTAACAAGACCGATTCTCACGGTCACGAATTAGAGGGTGCAGGATTTACACTTTCCAAGAAAAATGTTGATGGTACTTACACTGTAGTAGGCACTGAGAAAAAAGGCGACGGAATGACCACTTTCACTTGGGAAGGTCTTGATGACGGCGACTATAAGTTAGAAGAGTCTACTGTTCCTGCAGGTTACAACAAAATGTCTGACATAGTTTTCTCCATTTCTGCTGTACATAGCGAGACCGCCGGAGAACCCGCCCTCGTTTCTTTGGATGGCGGCGTAATGGGTACAGGTGTGGTTGATGCTGGCGCAATCACTAAAGATATCGTTAACAATACCGGCACCATTCTTCCCGAAACCGGAGCTATGGGCACAATGTGGCTCATCTTCGGTGGCGCGATGCTCGTAATCTTGGCAGGCGTGTTTATGATTACTCGTAAGAAGATGTCTGTTTACGAAGACTAAGATTTAAAGTTGCGTTTTTAGATTTATTTTACTTTGATAAAGCGGCGGATGGTTTATTCGCCATCCGCCGCTTTCTTAAGTTAAGGCGGTGGACAGATACTTATGAAGAAAAACAAAATAGGAATTCTATTGGTTCTAATGCTATTCATAGGCGTCTGTGGGCTGCTTTATCCGTCTGTTAGCCAGTATTGGAATTCCAAAACGCAAACACAAGCGGTTGAAAATTACAGAGATATTTTAGAATCTTTAAAACCCGAAGATTACGAAGCATATTTTAAAGAAGCAGAAAAATACAACTCTCAACTAAATGAACTGAATTTTCCTTTGACCGATTACTATAAGCTTAAGGGATATAACGATATCCTTAATGTAAGCGGAACAGGTATTATGGGATATGTATCTATTTCAAAACTCGGCGTAGAACTACCGTTATACCACGGGATTTCTGCTGAAGTTTTAAATGTGGCGTGTGGACATTTAGAGGGAACATCACTGCCTGTTGGCGGAGATAATACTCATTGTGTTTTGTCGGCACATCGAGGACTTCCTCACGCTAAATTGTTTACCGAACTTGATAAAATGGAAGTTGGCGACACATTTACCATTACAGTTCTAAACCGAACCGTTACCTATCAGGTAGATCAAATCAAAGTTGTTCTTCCAAATGAAACAAATGATGTTCAAATTGTCCAAGGAGAAGATTTGTGCACATTACTTACTTGCACTCCCTACGGCATCAATTCTCACAGGCTTTTGGTTCGAGGAACTCGAATTGAAAATGCCGCTCCGGTATTGCACGTTACCTCCAATGCGTATCGCATTGACTCTTTGGTGGCAACTCCCGTTGTAGCAGCACCGATTCTACTAATTCTATTGATTGTTTTGATGATAAAATATCGTGATAAGGGAAGCAAACCCCTCATCACAAAGGAGGAAGATGAATGGCTAAAAGAAGAATGGCAGTAATTATAGTTTTAATGTGTTTTTGCCTTTGGTTAATGCCGTGTTATGCAATGGCCGCTTCTACAACCGATGCATCTGAACCAATCAATGTGAACCAAGAATGCACTCTAACGCTCTCTTATATTTGTGATGGAACAGCCTTTGAGGATGTGTCTGTAAAACTGTATAAAATAGCTGATGTATCCTCCGATTTTCAGTACACATTAACTTCTAATTTTGAATCGTCAGCGCTTATTTTAAATGGCATTAGAACCAATGGTGAATGGAACGCAATCCGTTCCACGCTTGAGGCACATATTATTGCAGACAACATAAAAACCGACATTATCGCAAAAACGGATTCTGAAGGGCTGGTTTGTTTTGAAACATTAAAACCCGGTTTATATCTTGCAGTTGTTGGCAACGTGACGGATGGAGAGATAACATGTTTCTTTGATTCAGCCTTGGTTGCTTTGCCGGGACTCATTACAGAGGGTCATTGGCAGTATCAAGTTACGGTTACTTCTAAGTCGGAGATGATACCGCCAAGTGACGAAGAAACGGAACTAAAGGTTCTTAAACTTTGGAAAGGTGACGAAGGAAGAAACAGTCGTCCAAAGAATATTGAGGTTGAGATATTCAAAAATGGAATGAGCCACAAAAAAATAATTCTTACAAAAGATAATAACTGGTCGTATAGTTGGACGGCAAAAAACGATGGCACCAAATGGACAGTGATAGAAAGAAGTACGCCATCGGGATATACTATGACGGTCGAAAATCGAGACAACTCATTTATATTGACCAATACATATACCCCGGGAAAGCCTGATGGATCATTTGATGCTCCGCAAACAGGTGATACTTCAAACATAATGC
>JAZOWR010000392.1:0-1107 GCA_045659345.1 Ructibacterium sp. | reverse complement strand
CGGTAATGTTGCTATGGATGCGGCAAGAACAGCGCTTCGCTTAGGTGCCGAAAAGGTTTATATTGTATATCGTCGTTCTATAGATGAATTGCCTGCTCGTGCTGAAGAAGTGGAGCATGCAAAAGAAGAGGGGATCAAGTTTCATCTGCTTTGTAATCCGGTTGAAATTCTGGGCTATGAGAATCCCGAGGACCCGAAGGATGCCAAGAATGGTTTTGTAACCGGCATTCGGTGTATTAAAATGCAACTTGGTGAGCCTGACGAAAAGGGCAGAAGAAAACCCATTTCCATTCCCGGCTCTGAGTTTGATTTGGGGGTTAACATGGTGATTATGTCCATTGGAACTACACCGAATCCTTTAATTAAAGATACCACAGAGGGCTTAGAAGTTAACACCCGGGGCGGTATCGTGGTAACAGGAGATGGGCTGTCGTCCCGCAAGGCAGTATATGCTGGCGGCGATGCAGTTACCGGAGCGGCAACGGTTATCTCGGCAATGGGGGCAGGAAAGACTGCTGCAAAAGCCATTGATGAATATTTAAAATAGATAGGTGGTTCTGCGGTTTTATCCGGAAAACCATCTCCGGAAAACGCTTCGGTGTTTTCTGGAAAGGATTGTTAAAAAAATATCAAAACCTATTGATTTTAAAGGTAAAATGTGCTATGATACATTGTGTACATTTATGGTTATTGACATTTTACCAATCAGTTGAAACGATAAGGTGAAAGGAAGAAAATCATGAACAAAATTACTATTATTGGAACAGGTAGCGTAGGTTCCACAATTGCGTACACATTGACAGTTATGGGTCTTGCATCGGAAATTGTGTTAATTGATATTAACCAGGAAAAGGCGGCGGGCGAAGCGATGGATATTCGCCAGGGAACGCCCTTTTGTTCATCCGTTTCTATTTATGCAGGTTCTTACCAGGATGCGGTAGGTTCCAATATTGTTATTATAGCTTCCGGGGTTGCCAGAAAACCCGGTCAGTCCCGTCTTGACCTGGCACAGACAAATGTTGATATTACAAAAAAAATTATTCCTGAGGTTGTGCGCTATGCACCGGAGGCAATCTATTTAATTGTCAGCAATCCGGTGGATATTTT
>JAZOWR010000391.1:0-3128 GCA_045659345.1 Ructibacterium sp. | reverse complement strand
AAGCGTTTGAGATATTGGATATCAATTCTCCTACCAAACGGATCAGTGAAATGCGACAGTCTCCCTGGTATGTGGTGGATGATATCACCGAATACATATATACCGAAGAAGGAAAAATCAAGACTAAGTTCAAGCGGTATTTCATCAGGGAGGCTCTTACGGATGGCTGATGTGAAGTGGATTAAAATCACCACGGATATCTTCGATGATGAAAAGATACTGCTGATAGAGAGTCTTCCAGATTCCTATGCAATCATTACAGTCTGGTTCAAACTGCTGTGCCTTGCTGGGAAGCAGAACAATAGCGGTGTCTTTATGATGGGCAAGATCGCCTACACGGACAAGATGCTGGCGACCATCTTTCGGATGAAGGAAAGCACTGTCACTATGGCGCTGAATACCTTCGAGCAGTTCGAAATGGTCGAGATCATTGACGGAGTTATTACCATTCCGAACTGGGGCAAGCATCAAAACCTAGAGCAGCTTGAAGAACGGAGAAAATACCAGAGAGAATATCAGAAGGAGTACCGAAAAAAGCAGAAACTTCTGACTTCTGCTGAATCAGAAGAAAGTAAATGTTTACGTAAACATTTACATGAATCCAACGTTAACAGCCTAGAAGAAGATATAGAAGAAGAATTAGAAATAGAATTAGAGAAAGAAGAGAGAACAGACTACAAGAGTCTGGTAGACCTCTATCACTCTATCTGCAAATCATTTCCTTCTGTAAGGTCTTTGTCTGAGGCCAGGAAGAAAGCAATCAAGGCTAGGCTGAATACATATTCTCTGGAAGAGTTCAAGACTGTCTTTGAAAATGCAGAGGCTTCTTCTTTCCTGAAAGGCAGCAATGACCGGAACTGGTCTGCCAACTTTGACTGGCTGATTGCAGACAAGAACTTCGTCAAGGTTCTGGAAGGCAACTATGCGGACAAGACAAAGCGCAGGAAAGAAGCAGTTCCCGGCTGGATGGAGCGGAGCCTTGATAAAGATGAAGAGGAAGCAATCAAGCGAATGATGAACCAAAACTTTGATGATGAAGAGTTTAAGCGCCTGGAAGCCGAACAGGAGAAAGAACTGGCTGCAAGGGCTGAACGGCTGTAGAAGATCCTCCGGGAGTAATGGTTATGGAAGATGAAAAATACGTCTACTTTCAGGAACTGAAAGAAAAGAAAGTCACTGGCTACAGTGCTAGAAAGAAGCGGTCACACTGCGGAAAAGGTGGAAGGGTGAAACTCCCTTCCGACTATCTAACAAAAAAGGAGTTAAAGAACATGAGCGGTGAATGCAGATCCTATCGGATGAACAGTCCTATGAAATGGCATGAGTTCAAAGCTATGCCTAAAGATTGCAGCTTGCTTATATCAAGGCACTTAAGGAGAAGTACAATCCTACGATAACGGCAATCGCAAATATGATGGGGGTTGAGAGAGCAAACCTGTCCAAACACCTTCTGAAGTTGGGATTTGAAAAGCAGGAACGAGGACAGCATCCTTGGGACAAGACGGGCTTTTCCGAATGGTGCTTCGGCATGCCGAAGACGGAGGAATGTCCGAAAGAAGAGGTCAAGGAAGTCACTGAAGTAGAACTGGCAGTGGCTGAGGAAGAGATCTCTGTCCAGAAGGAAGAACGTTTTGTGGAGATTCCGAATCCCGGCATCAAGGTTAATTTCATCAAGGAAGACTCTGCTCCTGCTTTCGCAACTCCTATGACTGGTAGCATGACACTTGAAGGCAACATCAAAGGCATTCTAAATACACTTCTTGTGCTATTGGGTGCATCTAAAGTCAAGATGACTGTTTCTTGGGAGGTCTGTAATGACAGATAAACGAAAGCTGTATCTGAAAGACCTTCTGAAAGAGATAGACAAGGCACAGAAGGAAATCAACGCCAACGAGAAGTTTGAACCGTCAACAGTGGGACTGCATAACGGACTGTCAATGGCAAAGGCGATTGCCTATAAGCTGGCTGTAGTGGAGGAATAACAATGGACAAGGAAACCAAGATGGGTAAGGGCGTGAACTTTGAGCGTATCCGCAGAATCACGGGGTATCTGGTGGGTACTCTGGATCGGTGGAACAATGCCAAGAAAGCAGAAGAGCATGACCGGGTGAAACATGGGCTGGGAGGTAAGGATGGCAAAGAAAACGAGAAAGGAAGCGGTTAAGTGCAAGGTCAGAATCCTGTGCCAGCTTCCGGGAGTATATCCCAAGTACCAGCCGACAGTGGGAGAAGTTTACGAAGCCGAATATAAAAAGGCGAAGTATTACAAATGCGGACAGATGAATGCTCCGGTCTGCGTGATCACTGTACTGGATAAGAAGATTTGCTTGCGAAAAGGCGAGTATGAGATTGTGGAGGATAAATGATGGTTTTTAAGACTAGGCGGTATCTCAAGGAACAAATCATGCGTCAGGAATACCGGATCAAAGAACTGGAAGAAAAACTCTGCCCATGTAGTAGCCATCAATACAAATGGATATCCACTAGGTTTGTACCAGATGGATTATTCGATTTGGAAGTGGTTCGCCGTTATAAGTGCAAGGTCTGCGGTAGGGAAACGGAGGACATTGCTTGATGGCAACTAAAAAACGGCTGGTAGATATCGATGTGCTGATAGCAGGATATAAAGCGTGCGTGGAGAATGATCCTCACGAGTATATACCTCCGGCTATGATCGTGGAAGATTTGGAATCACAACCTCTGGTGGATGCTATTCCAGTTGATGAAATCAAATTTCTCTACTGTGCAATCGACAAGAACGGAATCCCGGAATTAAAGATTCAGCTGGGAGATAGTATCCACTGTCTCAGAAGAGAGAATGATCCTCTGGATATCAGGGAAGCGGTGCATGGGCGGTGGATTTCCAGTGAAAATGGAGGTTATCACTGCTCCGTCTGCGATAAGCGTTTTGGCTTTGTATTTGATAACCACTACTGCCCCAACTGCGGTGCAAAGATGGATGGAGAAAGGAAAGACATTGACATTTAAGCAGTTCAAAAATTGGTGTAGTGAAAGAACCTGTGACGGATGTTGGGGATTGCTTGAAGCTATGCAATGCATTGAAGTTCTGAGAGATGTGATGAGTTATCCGTTCTGGAAAAGAGAAGAGATGTGGAAGTACCACCATA
>JAZOWR010000390.1:0-2553 GCA_045659345.1 Ructibacterium sp. | reverse complement strand
TCACAGTTGACATGGAATTTCTCACGCAAAAGTTTTACCATTTCTTCTTCCGGAACTTCTTTTGCACAGTCATGCACAAGTCCTGCCAGATACGCTTTTTCTGTATCCGCACCGTAGCGATTCGCCAATCGTTTTGCCTCATCGGCAACGCCTAAAGAATGCTGATACCGTTTTGGACTTAGTCGGTTTGACAGCTCTGTTTTAATTGCATCTATCGCTAACATGTCATCCTCCTAACCGCAATAAAGTCCGTGTTTTCTAATATATGCTTCCACCGACTCCGGAATCAAATAGCGCACAGAGCAACCATCCTGAAGCCGCCGGCGCAGTTCGGTTGAAGAAATCGAAATCTGCGGTGACTCCACCAGGGTAATACGGGCATCAAATCGTTTTTCCAGTTCTCTCTTTTTTTCTTCTGCCCGAGCAAAAGAGAATCCCGGACGAAGCACTGCCGCCACTTGGCAACACGGAAAAATGCGCTCTGGATGTTTCCATCGCTCCATATAATCCAGAGAATCTGCTCCCATTAGAAAGGTAAATGCAGCATCTGGATCCTGCTTAACAAGAGCTTCCATGGTTTGATAGGTATAGGTTGTTCCCGCCCTGTCAATCTCTGTGGAATCAGCTACAAATGCAGGGTGATCCTGAATCGCAAGCCGAACCATCTCCAGCCGTTGTTGTGGCGTTGCCATATGGGATACCTCTTTATAGGCAATTTTTCCATTTGGCATGAAGCGAATCTCATCAAGCTGCAACTGCTCGCGCATAGACTCTGCAATGATCAAATGTCCAAGATGAGGGGGGTCAAAAGTCCCCCCCATAATTCCAATCTGTTTCATAGGATTAGTAAACCAGCGTCTTAGTTACGCCCTCATCCATCAATTTCATTTTCTTTCCCTTTTGGTTTGCATAATACAAACTGCCTGCCTCAGCACCGATTTCTCGCTTGAGCAGGAGAATCATGCCATCCTGCTTCATGCCATAGGAGCTGACTCCGGTGTCTATCTTTCTTACTCTTCCCTTATTGGTCACGCAATAAATATCACCGGAAACCTGAGGTTGAGTCCGTACATTTGCTGCATACACCATCACATCGCCTGCTTTGTCATAGGTAAAAGCACCAACGCTGACATCTTCTGCCAAGCTAACGGTATTGGAGTTTTGGAAAGCAATCAGGTTGACAGTGCCTGCATCCTTATTGTATCCGGCAGCAAATCGAACCACCGCTCCATCTGTTGAAACATCACAAGAGTATGCCTCATCCGAAATCCGTTTTTCAATTCCTACATAGCCATTGATGATAGACAGGGTAAAGAGTGCGCCCTTGCCGTTTTCCTCACTATAGGCACCGATATATGCCACACGGGAAAAATCGTCACTGGCATCAAACTGCACCTGTTTTGGTTCTGCAACCTTTGCAACACCGTTTGCAATCTTTTGGGAAGCGTTTTCGTTGGCAGCAATGACATAATAATCACTCTTGCCATTATCGTATTCCTTTGTGTAAATGACAGCCCCTTCATCCACACGCACACGCTCAATCCGGGTGATGTCCTTCACCATTGGGTTGGTCTGTCCGGTTGCAAAATCCACATAACTGATGGACTGGAATGCATCATGATAGTCGCTATACGCATAGATCGCTTCCGACTTCTTCAGAATCTGCGGAGGAGAAAACGCTCTTTGCGCAGTCAGCATTGGAGTATCATTGCCCTCTTTTGCATAAAGGTCATAGATACCTGTTTTAACATTATAATCCTTTGCATAGAGACAAATCCCTTTTGGAGTAGTTCCAAAGACAAAGGCAACCTTTTCATCTATGTGAATGTTCTCTTGGGAAGCATCCTTTCCAAGTCCCCTCACACACAAATCACCGGTATTGACAATAGGATTAAAGTTTTTGATAAAGAACGCGGAAAGTCCATCCTGAGAGAATGTAAAATTGTCTGCACAAACATCTGTCTGAATCGACATACTCTCTTTTTGGCCTGCTGTCCAGTAACAGAGTTCGCCGTGATAGCCGGTATCATCCGTATCTTTTACATATAACACAGATCTCCCGTTGTCACTGATCTTGACCTTATAATAGACATTGTTGGCAATTGCCGTTCTTGTCTTGAGCGAATCATTCTGGCAGTATACCAAATCACCGCGTCCCGTGTTCATATCTACATTCTCCAAAAAGAAGGTATAAAGACCATCTGCAGAAACATGGAACAACTGCTTTTCCGTCGGTTTTTGCAACTGATAGACCTTCGGATCAATCACCTTATCTGCCTTACCTTGCTCCAAATCCGCCTGCACACTGATTAGCTTTTCGCTCAACAGCATCGGCTTTTTGTCATAGACCATAAACAACTGATTGCCTTTGGTATAGATGGTAGGATAATGCGAGTCACCGCCAACCATACCTGCAAACAGATTGATTGCCCCAACAATCAACGCAACCACAATGACCGCTGCTGCTGCACCGACAATCAACCGACGGCTCTTTCTTTTATTGCGAACAGGATGTTTGGGACGCGCCGAACGCAATGCTGCAGCCTTTTCCCG
>JAZOWR010000389.1:0-2147 GCA_045659345.1 Ructibacterium sp. | reverse complement strand
TGACCATTGTAAATTTAAATCGTTGCTGGTTATTTCACCTTTAAAAGTTATATTTTCCAACGCCGTACAATTTGCAAATGTATTATTAAATTGTCCCTGCGAACCTGTTTTAAGATAAATTTGGTCTATGGTTTTTAGATTTGAACAATTTGCAAAAGTATTATCTACAGTGCGTGAATTTGTTGAACCTCTAACATCAACAATACCTAACCTTGTAAAGATTGCACCATTAAACATAAATTGTGTATATGATGCCATTGAAACATCAAGCATTAAACCTAATTTTTCAAGATGGTCAACTAAATCAATTTGCATTGAATTTGTTCTAAACAGCATGTACGCATTTTGGGGAACTATATGATGTTTAGGGTTGAAAGTATCAGGAGTCCAACCCGCACCTGCAAAAGCATTACTATAATCTGCGCGATTGCCGTTTTCCTGATAAGCATCCCAAAATCTATCATATTCAGCCTGTTTGCCTGCTTCAAATACCTTGCTTTCGTTTTCTGCAATAGTCTGTAATTTTTCCGCTATACTCATACACTATCACCGCCTATCAGCGTGTTTTGAATGGTTATTATGTTGTCAAGCTCTGCTTCAATATCGCTTACAAGTTTTTTTGCACTTTCTGCCGCCTGTTGTGCAGATTCTGCGCTCTTTTTTGCGCTTTCTGCCGCCTGTTGTGCAGATTCCTTTACTTCTTCTTCTCTTGCGATCAATTTTTCCGCTTCTGCATACAACGCTTCAACATCTTCAATTTGATGTATGTTTGTAATCTTTCCTCGCAATACCTTATCGGTCATTGCTATTCCTTTTAAGCTCATATCCAAACTCCTTTCAGGCATTCTCGTTAGAGGGTTCCCACGCTCTACCAACGGAAAGGGTCTTTTTTCCACTGCCATCGTCAACAACTGTCAGCTTGTAGATAGTACCTTCTTCGTCAGCAACATACGCTGGTTGCGCCAAGCGTATCGGCAACTCAACAACATCGTTAGGAACTTCGTCAAGTCCGCAAGTGTCAAGATAACAATCACAGTTTACTGTGTGTTCAACATCGGTGGTAGCACTGGCATCCATAGAGATAGCCATAGCCGTATTACTCACAGGCAATGTGATAACCCCAATATACGGTGGTAGACTGCCACCATTGTTTGTATAGACATACAATTTCTTGTTGTCGGCACTCAAACCGAACACAAGATTGCTTGCAAGTGGCTGAGATACATTAACCGTTCTTGACTTAAAGGACACAGATACATAAGTCAAACCGTTTCCGTCTGCCCAATAGAATCGAATTCGTCTATCAGTGTTTACATTTGTAGCAGAACAAAGGCAAATTGCTTTGTTTCTGGCTAAGCCGACATATTTAGGAATAAGTGCGTGATTGTATTCGCCGCCGATGTGAGAAACAACATCCTGCCGACCATAAGGAACAACAGAAAATCTTTCGCCATCGTAGTAACAAACCTCGTCCGGCCTAATAACATCACTATTCGTAAGCCGTCTAATGAAAACTTCCGAACCGCTAACCTCAATATTAGATCCAATAACATAAGGCGCACCGTGACAATTAGTGCTGATGTTCCAATCCCACGTCACATTGTTCTTAAAGATAACACTGTCACGGACATTGATGAAAATAAATCCGTTCGTTTCCTTATGACATTGTGCAACGCAGTTTGTTACCAAGCAGCTATTGTTGTGGTGGTTGACAAATTCCTTGTCAGACTTATCAAAGAAATAATGCCACTTAAACCCACGGGTGTTGTTATCGTCAAAAACAACAGTGCTTACCCAACCGCCTTCGTTGTAAATTCGGGCAACATAACCGCCAACAATGCCATTATCAAAAGAGCAACCACGAACAGTAATGTCATAAATGCCCTTTTCGTATGTGTAAAAATGACAAACAGTGTATAACTCAGGGATGTGAGTAGAGCTACGCTTAACATCTATGTTTTCAATGTTAATTCGCATAACACTATCCCAATCACTTACACTATCATCGTTTACCTCAAAGACAGTCAGAACATTGCCGGAATCAATCTGTACCACAAAATCAGTCAAAGTTGTGTACTCCATCAAGTGAAAAACAATCTCGCTTTCCGGCTTGATAATACAATTCTTATCACCGCTGATTGTGCTCC
>JAZOWR010000388.1:0-1876 GCA_045659345.1 Ructibacterium sp. | reverse complement strand
AACAAACGCAATTGTCGCAAGAGAAATCATGCGCCAGTTCATGAACACAACACCTAGTGCATCCGCAACCCGATGAATCAAAAAAATAGTAAACACATAGGAAAGAATTACAAGAACAATATCGCAAATAAACAGATAGCGATTTCGCACCATACGGTTTGACAAATTCATACTTTCCTCTCCTTACAAAGATTGTTTGAACATGGTCTCGGCACACATGGAAAACCAAGCTGCCACATCATCTCCCAACACATTTGTCAATCGCTCTACTGCCTTTCCAAGGTTAGGCGGACGGTATGTCAAATTATGACAATCCGAACCTAAAACACTTACTGTTTCCTTCCGCAAAAGTTTCCATGCCTTGCGGGACATTTTTTTATCAAGAAGCGCTTCTGCATTCATCTGCAAAACGACGCCTGCTTTGCTTAATTCGCGAATCATGGTGCGATTTTTGCTTGTGTAATAGCGTTCTACATGCGCCAAGATAGGAATAATATTCCTTTCAAGCATCAAAAACTCCAGGTCATTTTGAAACTCCTTGGTCCACTGCGGGAAAAGGGTTTCAATCAACATGTATCTGCTTTTTCCAATACATAGCTGCTCTAGGTTTTCATAGCTATGGAGTGGTACGCCACAGTATAGCACCTCTGCCCCGGGAAGTATGGTTACTCCGGAACAATCTGCTGCCTGAAGCTCTTCCATCGCCTGCTGTCGGCGCATCAAAAAACAGTCTATGGATTCTTGCTGCATATCAAAATGCGGTGTTGCCGCTACTGCACAAATCCCCTGATTTTTTATCTCCTCCAACATATGCACAGATTCTTCAACACTTTGACTTCCGTCATCCATCTTGGGGAGAATATGCGTATGAAAATCAACCATGCTATTTATCCTCGTTGAGCAATCGAGTATAACTGTAGTAATTTCTGTAATAATAGTCCTTGCGCATATATCTGCCCTTTTTATTTGCAGTAATCTTGGTATCATTAAATAACATACCAATAATACGCGCCTTAACAAGCTCCAACTGCTGGACTGCCTCAGCAAGTTCATCGCTGGCAGTCTGTCCTTGACGAACTACCAAAAGTACGCCGTTTGCCTTTACCGCAAGCACCGATGCATCGGTTGCTACATTTACAGGCGGGGTGTCTAAAAACACATAATCGTATTGTTCTGCAAGCTCCTTAAGCACCTTCTCCATTTTGTCGGACGCCAGGAGTTCTGCCGGATTGGGGGGTATCTCCCCGGAATATATAACATCAAGGTTATTGTATTTACTCTTGCGAATAACCTCCGGAAGCTGCTTTAAATTCACCAAAACATTGCTTAGTCCCGGTGTCCCCTTTTCCTCGCAAAGCCGCGCAATACTGGGTTTTCTAAGGTCACAGTCCAGCACACATACCTTTGCACCCATATCCGCAAAGGTAATAGCAAGATTCAAACAACTGGTAGACTTTCCCTCAGATGCACCGGCACTGGTAACCAATATCACCTTGCCGCCGGTCTCGGTTAACGAAAAAATCAAATTCGTCCGCAGCGCTTTATACGCCTCTTTTACAAAAAACTGACTATGCTCTGAAAGAATCTTTCCTCCCGATGTGCCCTGCTCTATTTTTTTGGGCTGAAAGGCTTTTTTCACTTTTTGTATCCGTCTAATCAGGCTCATTTTAGAAATTCACCTTTCCTCTCCTTTGTGATTTGTTTTGCCAATTTTGCGGTTATTTTTTTAGGTTTATCAACAAGAAAGAGTACACATAAAGAACCTCTTTATGTGTCTGCATAAGAAACCACATTATAATTATATAAAGTTATTATATCATATCAGTTTTAAAAGTCAATACTTGAAACTGAAAAAGTTTCTTTGTTTTATACAAAC
>JAZOWR010000387.1:0-2760 GCA_045659345.1 Ructibacterium sp. | reverse complement strand
AAACAGGAGGAGGGGATTTTATAGCTAATCTGTCATTCTATATCATATTAGCTAATGAAGTGAAAATTTCAGTATGGACTATATATCCTGAAATTCAGACTGATTTTGCATATCTCCGGATTCGGATTTTTTCGGGCGATCTGTTCCTGCACCTATTAAAAATTAAGAGCCATAAGTAATTGCTTACCTACGGCTCTGTAACCATTAACTATGTATGTTATGATGCGATTTTGTCAATTATCTATATGTTCAGGGACATTTTCGTTAATTTCTGTTCTGGGTCTAGTAAAGACAAAAAATTCACAGTTTGTCCCTCATTAACTAAATAATCGCACTCACTATGCTGTAACCACGTTTCCCGTTACGCTTGAACGGTACAGCTTGGAAGTAGTCATGGATGATGCTCGGCTTTATCTCCTTTTCAGGATGAATGTTCAGGGTCTCAAAGATTCTGCTGATTTCATTAACTATTGTCTCGTTCAGATAGTCTCTGCCAATGATGAATCTGTTTTTGATCAATCGTACAACCTTATTGCCTTTGCGTTCAGCTATGATCATATTCTCTCTCATCTTCCTCTCGCTGAATTTTAACTCCTCGATTCTCTCTTTACCCAAGACTTCGTAAGCATTGACTATAAAGGGATCGATCTCCCGAATCTTGTTGGTGAAATCTACAGAGTATTCCGCAACAGGTTCTTTATTCTCTGAAAGGAGCTGAAGCATTCTCTTTCGCTTGTCCTTGAGTGAGCGCCCTGCCTTAATGATCTTCAACTTTTCATCGTTCTCGTCATAATGGCAGCTCCTGAAGATGGGAAAGAAGAAATGGCAGTCTTTGTACCACTCTTTTATAAACTGCTCAGACTGATATTTGCCCTGTACCAGCACATCGTTTATGGCATTGTCTATGGCAAACCAATTCTTAGTAAAGTCGGGATATAGGAACTTGCGGAACGGTAAAACCTCCAGAGCTTCACCGAAAGCGAAACGCCTCTCTCTTGTATCTGCACTATTGTAATAGGTCTCCATAGTGTTGTACACAACTTCATGTGCGGAGATCTCCCATTCGATCTGATCTCTTGACTTAACTATGATTTCCGGATTAGTCCGGTAGATATGTGTCGCTGACTTTATGCCATTTCGGAATCTGCCACATATCTGTATGCAGTCCGTATCAATGTCAAGCATAGAGTATTCGGCTATGTAAGGGTCGCTGACCATTACCATATCAGGTTTTTCATTCAGTTCCAAGTCGAATGCTGTGAAGAAACGAGCTGTGAAGAAGTTGTATTTCTTCATTGTGTCGGCACTCCATTCTGTATATGCACTGTCGAAGCCATATTCTGCCCTTAGCTTGGTTTTACTCTTGGGGGCACAATAGACTGCTGTTTCCTCTGACAGCCCAAATTCATGTATGATAGAGTAGATTGTGGTTACAGAATTGAGGAAGAAACAGATTGTACCATCGTGCTCCTCTAGATATTCGCCAACCGCTTTCCCTATGTTATATGTATGGGTTACTGTTATGTCCTGCCTGTAATCGTAATCAGCAACGATCTCTATTGTCTCAAAATGGTTCTCTTGAAAACGTGGATCGCTGAATGCGATAGGAGTAGCGGACACCAATGCCTTGTGTTCAAACAGAAAGAAGTCGTTCATCGGTACCACGATGTCTATTCTGTAGTCCACATCTGCAATAAGTTGGTGACACTCGTCCATCAGCAGAAAGAAATCAGAATAGATGTCAATGCCGCATTTCTCACAAGCCCCCTTTACTTTGCAGAAGCTCTCAGGAGTAGTCATGATCTTGTATGTGCGGTTTTCCATCAGGTACTCTGCAATCTGATGAGCCGTGATGCTTTCATAGACCCCTAACAGGTTCGGGTATTTCTTGCACTTGCTTATGATTACCGGAACATTCGGGACTATGATAATGGAACTTCTGTCTGTTTTCAGTTCCAAGGTAGTAGCCCCACAGCCAGGGATTCTTTTTGACAGGATGCAGTTGGAGGGAATCATATCCATTACGTCAGACAGGTATTGTCCTTGTGATAAAGTGATCATAATCCGTTTGCGTTTAAATAGTCTATAAATTCATCAGTTCTTCTTATGCTGAAATAGAGCTTGCCGAACCGAAACAGTCCTCTGAGTTTCACGAAAGCTTGTGTCTCTCTTAGAAAAGGTATGCAAGCAATTTTACATTTGCTATCTACCAATTCCCTAAGTTTGCTTTCTTGGAAGTCTTCATAGGTGAACCGTGAAATTTCAGAGGGGAACACACCGAAGTCCTCGTATTCACCTGTCTGTAGATAATTCAGTAGCCATTGCCAGCTATTCTCGTTGAGCTGGTAGCGAAGTCCTGTAACACCCTGACAACTGATCCATGCTTCATCCTCAATGCGGATGCTCAGCTGCTTGCCTTGCTTCATAAGGAGCTTGACCTGTCGGTGTGCCGCTTCGTTGTCATAGACAGATGGAAATGTTATTGCTTGCATATATAAGAGGTATAAGAGAGGGAGATTGCTCTCCCTCTGGGTTCGTTGGTTAGGCTGCCTTGAGAGCATCACTGATGATAGTTTCGAGTTCATCTGTTCGCTTCAAGCAGAACTTGATCTGCTTGCGGTAGGCGATTGTGAAAGTTGCGGACACGTATCTGTCGCCATTTCCTGCGATGAAGTCCGCATCGAAGCGGCACTTCAGTGGTGAGTTGATGAACTGTCTGAACAGTTCGATTCGTGGATCAGTTTCAGAAACTTCGAGAAT
>JAZOWR010000386.1:0-6298 GCA_045659345.1 Ructibacterium sp. | reverse complement strand
TTGACTGGTCGGATGCTGATGTGTGGGATTTCCTGCATGACTCCCAAAAACCTACGAATCCGCTTTATGCAGAGGGGCGTTGCCGGGTTGGCTGTGTCGGATGCCCCATGGCTGGCAAGAGCGGTCGTGAGGAAGAGTTTCGCCGCTGGCCTAAGTACAAAGACCTCTATCTGCTGGCATTCGAGAATCTGCTGGAGGAAAGAGCTGCCAGAGGTATGCCTACAAGCTGGCAGACACCGGAAGATGTGTTCAACTGGTGGATGGAATATGACATCCTTCCTGGACAGATCGATTGGTTCGAGGAAATGGAGGAGGATGTATGAAGCATGGGAAGCGCCCCACTCGTGGGCAGATGAAACTGATGGTCAAGTGGAGACTTGATCCTACCATGTGGTTGGTGGTCAAGGATATGCCCAATGAGATGCACCTTGTCCACCGGCTGTCCGACAGGACGAAAAGAATTATACCGAAAGGAGATAAAAGAGATGCTGTGTAAGAGTTGTGTTTACGAACCCAAGTGCAGCGATCCTGCTAAGGGAACCGGTTGCGCAGACTTCAAGGACAAGCTCCTTTTCATGGAGCTGCCATTCATGGTTAACCAGATCGTTTACTACATCGAGCCTGGAACCAAATATGTGCCTGTTGTTATTGATGGCGAAGCATACTTCAAGCTGGAGGATGACAGCAAGGTCAAGAACCATGTGTTCAACTGTGGAGAGCTGGTGGATTATTTGCCTCCCATAATTCCCGGCTGCGTGAGGGAGAGAAGAGAATACTTCGCCACAAGGGAAGAGGCAGAAAAGGCTCTTGAGGAGGTGAGGAACCGTGGCCGAGAGAAGAATGTTTGCCAAGACGATTGTAACATCTGATGCATTCTTAGATATGCCACCGTCTGCGAGATGCCTGTACTTCCTGCTGGCGATGCTGGCAGATGACGATGGCTTTGTGAATGCACCGAATTCCGTTATGAGACAGGCTGGAGCGACCTTGGATGATATGAAGCTACTGATGGCAAAGCGATTCATACTTACATTCCAGAGTGGCGTTATCGTGATTAAGCACTGGAAGATCCACAACCTGATCCAGAAGGACAGGTACAAGGAAACCACCTATCTTGAGGAAAAAGCGATGCTGAAACTGGATGATAAGAATGCCTATACAGAGGCAGATTCTGTGGTGTATCCAGAATGTATACAACCTGTATCCAAAGTGGATACCCAGGTTAGGTTAGGTAAGGGTAGTTTAGTACAGGATAGTGTAGGAGAGGTTATAGAGGAGGATGCTTCGCCTCCTCCCACACGCTCCAAGCGATTTACCCCACCTACTGTGGATGAGGTAAGAGCTTACTGTCTGGAGAGATGTAACAGTGTAGATCCTCAAAGATTCGTGGACTACTACAGTTCCAATGGCTGGATGGTAGGTAGAACCAAGATGAAGGACTGGAAAGCTGCTGTGCGTAACTGGGAGCAGAGGGAAAAGTCTCAGAGATCTTCCAAGAGTACGAATCCATTCCTGGATATGCTGGAGGAGGGTGACTATGAATAAGCAGGAGGCTATTAAGTTGCTGGCTCTTATTAAGGTGGCATACCCCACGGCCTACAAGGATATGGATCAGGCTTCCAAGCAGGCTACCGTGAATATGTGGGCAGGGTCATTCCCGGATGTACCCTACCCCATCATGGAGCAGGCATTCAACCATTTTCGGATGCAGTCAAAGTTCCCACCCACGGTGGCTGAGATGGTGGAGGAACTGAGGGGAATCTACTACAAGGCTACGGAGTGTGCCATGACCCATAAGAATTTGGGCAATGAGGAAGAAGTGGAGCGGTTCCGGGCTATTATGGCCTGCACGCTTCCCTACAAGGATAACAACTATCTTGGACTGCATCTGAGCAGTGTCCCTGTGCAAGCGATTGGAGGTGTATCTTATGTTGGCATTGGAACATCCGGAGATTACTAACATCGAACGGACTGGCTACCCTTCCTGGATGCAGGGTGGCGAGGACGAGGATGAAGAAGAGTGCGAAGAAGATGACGATAGCTTCGGCAGCTATGACGAGGATGATCGCTACGATGAGTCACGATACGAGAAGCATTTCGGTTAAGGGGGCGATGGCATGGTGAAAGCATATCAAGATATCGGGTACCAGTATTCCGAAGACCACACAATTCAATGCCCCTACTACAAGGACAACGGTGCCTCGTCCATCCGGTGTGAGGGGGCCGAGGAGAAGATGTCTAACTTCATGACCTTCGACAAGAGGGATCGGCTCATCGAGTATAAGGACAAATATTGCAGATGCATGAATTACCGGGAATGCCTTTGGGCGGCTGCACTGGATAGAAAGTGGGGGTATTGATGAACAAGTATAACGCAAGAAAGGTCGTTACCCCTGATGGTGAATTTGATTCCCGGAAGGAACACCGCAGGTGGTGTGAACTGAAACTGCTGGAGAGAGCCGGTGAGATCCGGGATCTCCGCAGGCAGGTTAAGTATGTACTGATCCCGGCGCAGCATGAGGAACAGTGCAAGAAGCTCCTGGAGCGAGAGTGTGCCTACAAGGCTGACTTTGTGTATGTGGATGTCCTGACCGGCAAAGAGGTTGTGGAGGACGCCAAGGGCGTCAGGACTGCCGATTATAAGATCAAGCGTAAGCTGATGCTGTTTAAATACGGCATCCACATCAAGGAGACATAGCCATGGGTAAGGTTTGCGATAAATACTGCAAGGACTGTATCTACTACCATGGATGGTATGTGGCAAGCGCAAACTGCAACTACATCCTCATGGAAGACAAGATGCGAGGGTGCGATGCCGGAAAGGGATGCACCAAGAAGATCGAGCGTAAGGAAAAACGAAAGAGGAGTGTTATCAAATGGATCGACTAGCGAGGAATGCGATGCTGGCGAGGCAGGCTGGCATGAGCTACGGCAAATGGAAGGCTCTGCAGCCTATCGTTGTCACGGAGTCTAGACCTATCCCGGAGGGCTGGAGACCGTGCGAGTATTGCGGCAAGCCATTTAAACCCAGAGGTGGTGGGCAGAGGTTCTGTGAACCTGGGTGCCGTGATCAGGCGTACGAGAAGCGAGGAAATCAGAAGAGATATGAGTATATGCAGCGGTATCGTGATAAGAAAAAGGCTGGAGGTGAGAGCGATAATGGCAAGTTATAAAGACGGAATAAGCCCCAACATCCGTGAGCTGGTCAAAAAGATAAACGAGGTTGGGGTTAGGGATATCGTGAATTTCTGCGACAAGAACAAGCCTAGAACGAATATCCGAAGGGCGATAAAAATCGTGCGGAGCGTTGCCATGAAAGGCTACACATATACTGGATATGAATTTGGGATAAGTCGCCAGGCTGCGGAAAATATGATGAAAAGAATATATGCTATAGCGTTGGAAGTGGAGGAACAAAAAATGTCAAAGAAAAAGACTAACTGTGAGATTGGCCAGCGAATGTATGTCGAGATCTACCGAGTTTTCGGAACAGGCAACCGAGCTGCCCTGATGATTGGTGCTGACCATTCCAGCATCGTCAATTGGGGAAAGGGAGTTGCTCCGAGCGCAATGTTCCTGGCTAAACTGATGAAGCATGGTGGAGATGTGGGCTATGTTCTGACTGGCGAGAGGAGTGTGTCCAATGGCTGACTTAAAACCGTGTCCGTTTTGCGGTGGGATCGCCTTATATGTAGAGGAGCGAGCATTTGCTGGTCTGTCGAAAATTGATATATTCCTTGCGGTGAGATGCACGGAATGTGGTGGCCGCACGAAGGGTGTTAAGGTCAGCGGTGTGGAAAGCAGCGACGAGCGGAAGGCTATGGCCGCAGTTGAGTGGAACAGGAGAGTTGAAGATGGCACTACGAAAGATTGACCTTATGCACCGTCAATTCGGCAAGTGCGATGGGCATACCTGTGGCGAGTGCAGTAACCTCACAGAGCACTGCTATTACAAGTGCAGAGTCTATGGTGTGACCAGCAGCGAAGCATCCGATTGGGCGAAGCGGTGGCTTGCCTGTGGTCTTTTTAACAAACCATGGGGAAATAAGCCGATTATACGGCTTGTTCGCACAACCCGGAAAGATAAGGAAGAAATGCAGAATACCCAGGTGGAGGGGCAGATCAGTATGGAGGTATGAAGATGGCAAATGAAAAGCTGGATCTGATTGGATATGACCCTATAACATTTGAATCATTTACTCGCCATGCTACCAAACATCGTGAGCCGAACGCCAGTAGTTATGACGATGGGTATGTGGATGCTGTTGGGCAGATCGAAGATTGGATGGATGCTAACACCGTGGATGCCGTTCCTGTGGTGCATGGTGAATGGTTGTACTATTCCACAACCATGCAAGAATGTTCAAATTGCAAAAGGCACACAGCAAGGCATAAATTCAAGTATTGTCCACATTGCGGAGCGGTTATGGAGGATAAATACAATGACGGATAACGAAAAGCTAATACAACTTTTCTCAAGACTTACGGTTTTCGCAACCCCCGGCATGGCGGCAGCCTATTTTCAGCGAAACCATGTGGTTATACAAAAATACGGGCATTGGGAACCGACAGGGATGCACCTCTTGCCGTATAGGTGTTCGGCTTGTAAATCTAATGAGGAAGGACGAACAAACTACTGCCCCAACTGTGGCGCAAAGATGCGAGGTAATGAAACATGAGCGTTATGAAATCATCAAGAAAAATGACTTCCCGTGAGCAGACTGCTTATGACTTGGGATTTCACGAGGGGCAGAATGCCGCCATCGTTCACGGTCGGTGGGAACGATGCTTTGAGGATTGGCGGCAACAAATCGAAGGTGATGAGTGTTCTGCCTGTGGCTTCCAGATCTACGGCGGCGTATCACATTTTAAGTATTGCCCCAACTGCGGTGCAAAGATGGACGGAGGGAATGAGGATGGCTGATTGTAAGTGTTGCGGTGCCTGGTTTTCGAGTACCGCTCCAAGCGAACTTTGCCCCACTTGTGAGCGAGCATTAAAGCGGCTGAATGGATATGCCGTTCCTGTGGTTCGCTGTAAAAATTGCAAGCATTGGGAAGAATACGATGGCGAAATGTTCTGCCACTGTGATGAATGTGCAATGACATACACAACACCAGACGATTACTGTTCCTACGGAGAAAGGAAAGAGGGAGAATGAGTATGTGGGAAGATTACACAAACTGTAAAGAGATAAACGAACTACAGAACACTTTGTATGGCATTTCACCGAACTTAAAATTGGCAGGGTTTACCTTGTCAACGGGCGATGAAAAAAGAGCCACTCACACAATGCTTGTTGTTGAAGAAAAAGGCAACAAACGAATTATTGAAAAGTTGCTTTCTATGGGTTTTAGGAAAAGGCGTAGGCAAAGAACAAGCCGACATTATTGGGATATGGCATATAACTATACTTTCCTTATAACCCTTGAAAAACCATTATAGGAGGACTGACAATGCCTAACACAATGTACTTCGTGCAGTGTAAAGATTGCGAAAGCTGTTCCCTCCACGAATATACGATGCCGTCTTGCGAGTTGCATGACCACACAATCGATAATCCAGAGGTTGACGGTTGCACATGGGGAGAGAAAAAGGAGGACGGAGAATGAAACGGTATAAGCAAAAGCATTTGTATTATGACAAAGAATGGTTTGTTTTCCCTTTTTCAATTACTTGGTGCAAAAGGTTGTACTATCTCACAAGACCAACATCACGGTTGGAAATACATTTTCTGTGGTGGCATTGGAAATGGGATTTTGAAAGGAGGGACAGCCAATGAGAGAGATTTTATTCCGGGGAAAACAAAACGAGGGCAGATGGGTGGAAGGTGTTTATTTCAAACATGATACAGTAAAGGTTTGCTTTTCTTCCGATGATCCAAAGCCAAGGCATCTTATCGTTCAAGATGGTTTTTGCGATTGGGGATTTGAACCACCAATACATTGCGTTGATGTTGATCCTAAAACCGTTGGTCAGTTTACCGGGCTGACCGATAAGAACGGCAAGAAGATTTTTGAGGGGGATATATTGAAAATCTCGAAGAAATACGATGGTATTGGCACTTATTATATCCCTCCCCTTGATTACCCGGTGAAAGTGGCTGTTAAGTGGGATATGTGTGCTTGGATGTGGGAAACGCTTTGTGAGGACAAGCGGTATATTCGTTTCCCGGAAGCGTGGTGTCACTTTGAATGCGAAGTTATCGGCAACATCCATGATAATCCGGAATTGTTGGAGGTAGGAAATGAGAGAAAAGCTGATTGAGTTGTGCGATGAGGTAATAAACGACTGCTACAA
>JAZOWR010000385.1:0-5182 GCA_045659345.1 Ructibacterium sp. | reverse complement strand
AATCCATCAGAATAGTATCAAGCATTAAAAACAAAAGATGTACCTGCAACTTTATCCTGTATGACAAATTCAACGATCTTGCATCTAAGTACAAGATGAGAAATCCGACTATAAATTATAATGGTAAAGACTTTTTCTTAGCTGTGCCTTTTGACGTTCCGGAGGCTCCGTTTGACGGAAGCAATCTGGACAGTAATTCGTACTTGGGCGTTGATCTAGGTATAAGAAGGTTCTATACAACATCCGAAGGAAACAGCTTAAAGACAAAGGATTTCAATGCAGAAAAGAGACAAATAAGATACCTGAAAAGAAAATTACAGGCTAAAAAGCACTCTCATTCTGCAAGAACAAAATTAATACGAGTCAGAAGAAAAGAACGAAATTTAAACAAGGAAATGTGCCATCTGGTATCAAATCAGATTTTAAACACCGATAAGAAGGTTATTGTTCTTGAAGATCTGACTAAAATTAAACAGAATACATCTAAACAAAAGAACGGAATTAAAAGAACCAAGCATAATAATATGATTTCTCAGGTTCCATTCTTTATGTTAATAAGTATATTATCTTTTAAGGCACTACGAGTTGGAAAACGAGTAGAAACAGTTGACCCAGCATACACATCTCAAACTAACTGTCTGACACATGAAAAAGACGGAATCAGAAAGGGATGTCGTTACTGCTGTAAAGATAATTTGGTCTTAGATGCAGACTGAAATGCATCTGTAAATATTGCATTTAAGAAACACCCCATTTCGTTTGAAATGCCGTTGGACGGCAGATTAAACCTAGTGGGCAGGGTATGTCAACAACCCAATCGTCTGTAGCGTAAGCTATAAGGCAAGCCCCACCCCTTTATGGGGTGGGGTCAGTTGACACGACGATGAATATGATGATACAACATTTGAAATATCATTCAGTATTGACCAGATGTCTATTGAATCCGTATGCATAAAAGTGGAAGACCTCTATTCGTATGTGGGAAGAGAAGAAGAACTTAAATATGCGTTTGACGTTTTTTTATAAAAAATGCCTTAAGATTCTTTATTTGTTTAATTCCAATTTTAAAAAATACTATCACAGCAAACTTGATGATGACAACGGCACAATATCGCGATATTTACGGCAAATACATTCTAAGGGAATAGTCAGGGTGGACTGATGCGAATATACCTGTATTTGGGACTTGCAGTGGTTTTATTGTCATGCGGGCTGTATATTATGATGCTCCGAAATTCTGTTCTGTCTCTTGAAAATGACATTCAGGAACTGGAAACGGAAAATCAGAGTCTTAAAGTACAGCTTATTCAGTCAGAGAAGCAGATAAGTTCCCTGAAGTCAGACTACAAAATAATTTCGGATTACAATGACAGTCTGGCTAAAACGAACAGCGAACTCAGACTGCAGCAGCAGTCTTTGCAGTCAAAACTTCAGAAGCTCAATACAGGTTTTAGCAAGATGGCAGAAAAGCACCCTAAGATGCTCGAAAACATCATCAACAACGCTCAGAAGCAGACAAACGACTGTTTTGAAAAACTTTCCGCAAACAAGGGGTGCTGATGCTCAGATACGTTTTACTGTCTTTTATAATCGCCGGATGCAGTCTTACTCAGGTTCCCGGCAAAACACAGCATCTTGAATTGACCCTTCCGGACGCTCCCGAAATGAAAATGCGTCCGGTGAACTGGGAAATACACGACTCGAAAATCTGTCTGTCTCCGGAAAATTACTCCAATCTCAGCCTGAACACCGAAGATATAAAAGCCTTTGTCATCTATCAGAATCAGGTTATAAATATCATGAAGGAATATCACGGGGAGAACGGAAAATGAGCCTGTACTTTACATCGGATCAGCACTTCGGGCATGTGAACATTCTGAAATACGCCGAGAGACCGTTTGAATGCACGAGAGAAGGCATGACGGACTGCGCCAGATACATGTACGACAATTATCAGAAAACTGTAAAAACGGGAGACACCGTTGTGTTTCTTGGGGACGTTGCTCTGATAAACGATGAAAACAGACTGTATTACATGGATATGCTCAGTTCCATGAAAGGCAGAAAAATGCTTATTTTGGGCAATCATGACAATCAAAGCAAGGGATTTTATTATGGGTGCGGATTTTTGGATGTACGCGATTTTTACATTGTGGATAAGTTCTTTATCTGTCATTATCCATGCACTGCTTCAGGTTCTCCTGCGGAAAAGAAAGCCAAAAGCGTGTTTTTCAATACAAAATGCGCTGAAATATACCACGGACATATACACAATAAACACCCTGCGTCCTTTGACGGAATCAGCCGCTATAATATGTGCGTTGATTATAAGCCGAACGATTTCCGGCCTGTCTTAATACAGAATTATGAACTGAATGAGTTTTTCGAGGATTTGCGCTGATCCCGGTATAGTTGTACTCCGGGCGATACTCCTGTATCTCTAAGGCATACACGTCCACAATGCCGTCCCGGAACAGCAGAACTTCGCTTTCCGTTCCGAAAACTCTGTAAAAATCCTCCATTTCAAGGAAAAACTCCGGGCATCTCCGGCAGATGCGTTCATCCTCTTCCGGGGTGATGTACACTCCGTCATGCCTGTTTTCCATGAGTTTCAGACGGAGACAGTCGTCATGGACTTGCAGTATCCTGAGAAACCGCATTTCAACGAAATCTAAGTCATGGCAGACGTTAGAACGAAAAAGACATTTGACGATGAAATAATTCATCAAATTCTCCTGTATCTATAGATATTTATAAAATTTGTGTATAAATACGTGTAAAAAGGAGAACATTTCTATGAAATTCAAGCATTTATTTGAAACTGATCAATATGATCTTTATCCCGTCATTTCCGATGTCGCCAAGCTCGGCAAGCTCTTTCAGAAAGACGGCGAAATCGAGTGGAAAAATTCAGAAGGAACCAAGTTCAGAACCTATCATGACGGTTCCCTGCACAGATACCTTAAAGACGTGTTTGACCTGTATCAGATTCTTGATGATGAAGATGAATTTGATGAAAAACTTATCAATAAGTCTAAGTACCATTTTCATTTTCCCGAAGGACTGAAGGGGCCTAAGTAATGCTTTGGAAATACCGCCGGCTGAATGAGGCATCATTCAGATCGGAGAAAATAATCGAAGTCTGCCGGAAGTACGGGAAACTGCTAGGAAAGCCTCTGGGCCGTCCGTTTAAAGTATGGACTGCGGAGACTTTCAGCCGTTCCGGAGAATCCGGAACCGGCGTTCGCATGACAGCTTTAACAGGTCATATGATCCGGCTGAATTTCAGTTCTCTGAGAGCCGATTCTTTAACCCTGAGTTCTCTTGACTACTGGACTCCGCATAACCGAAACCTTGAAAAGCCCACCTGCACCTGCAAATTTTATCAGGACATGAATGTTATCGGCATCTGGAAGGCTCTTTCCAGTCTGATTTTCAATCTGGAATACGGCAAGTACACTTTAGGAGATCTGTACGGTCTTAACGAAGATCTGCAAAAGGGTTCTATTAAGGCAAGAAAAGCTTTTCTGGCATCGAAGAACATTCCGCAGTGGCTCGGAGCTTCCCCGAAAAACTTTGAACCCGAAATAGCAAAGAGAGGTCTTGAAGACGAGTGGAACAATTACATTCTGGGAATCATGCCGGGCAGAACAGAGACCAACAGCACAGCCGAGAAAATGGCAGAAGCTGAAAAGATCGAGAAAAAGGTCAAAGATCCCGATGAGATTTTCCGGGACCTGAACACTCTGATAGGTCTGATGCTTAAGGGAAGCCGGAAAATGCTGACAGTCTGCGGCTCCGGAGGCATGGGAAAGTCCTACGAAGTCAAAAAGGCTCTGACCGATCTGTTAGGTGAACCTCCCAACGACCGCTGGGTGTACATAAGCGCCCCTAAAATCAGTCCGAGGCAGTTCTATGAGGAAGTGTACCGATCAAGAGACAAAGTAATCTGCTTTGACGAAGCCGATAACATCCTCACCAACGATGAAATCGTAACTATGCTCAAGCCCGGTCTTGATACCACGGGAGACAACGAGTTCACCTACAATACCATGACCAAGAGAATGACAGACTATCCGAACAAGGACGTCCGGGAATACTGCCGCAGGTGCGATGAACTTCTGGACATGGGCTATCAGTTTGTGGTAAACAGAAGATTCGGCAAGGATGAGAACGTATTCGGTTCAAATGACTTTAACGACAAGGAAGAGCCTACCGGCGTCTGGATGCCGTCAAAGTTCTTTTTCGACGGCAAGATGATCTTTATCTCAAATCTTCCCATCGAAAAGATAGACCGGGCTTTGCTTACCAGAGGCCCCCGGGTGAATACTGAATTTGACATTCAGGGCAAAATCAAAAGGATTTCCACAGTGATGCGGAGAATCGGGTACGGCGAGGATCTTATCAGCACTATGCAGAGAACTTTTGAAAACGAAAGCGACCCTAATGTGATTTCCATAAGAACAGCTATAGGATTTATCGAATACGCCAAGACCGGAGATGTCAATTCTGCTGAGGCTTTGAGATTAGCGGCTAATTACGGGTAATTATCATGAAGTTTAAGTACATTTTAGAAGACATAGTCAAAAATTCAAAAGGCAACAGCGTTGGCAGCATTCAGAGCAAAGGAAAGACCAAAACTCTTAAAGACGCTAAGGGAAACCGCAAAGGCTCAGTTACCCTGAAGAATGCCGAAAGCGACATTAAGGATGCCAAGGGAAACCGGATAGGCCGGATTTCCCATGGCAGCAAGGAAAGCAGGATTAAGGACTCCAAAGGCAATACCATAGGTAAAATCACTCATGGCGACCGTTCCAGCGATATCACAGACGCCAAGGGGAATAAGATAGGCAAGATAGCTCACGGAGCCAAAAACAGCGATATCATGGATGCCAAGGGAAACCGCATCGGCAGAGTTGCCAACGGCGACGCCGATACTGCCGTGGGAAGTTTGATAAGCGGCCTTTCGAGTTTGAAATGACGTCATGAAATCCGGAAATTTTGTCGCAAAGTACGATTGGAGGGTCAACAAAGCGAAAGTTTTCAAAGACCGCAAGAAAGCCCTCAAAAAAGGCGAAACGAAGCACAAAAAGCGGGATCTCAGAGAGATCCCGCCTGAATAGACCTATACGACTTTTCCGTATTTTCCTTCGCAGATATCCAGAATAGTCCGCATCTGCCC
>JAZOWR010000384.1:0-2088 GCA_045659345.1 Ructibacterium sp. | reverse complement strand
TCTTGCAATGACACGAATCCGAGGCAGAATTTCTTTTATTTTATTGTCACTCATTTCGGATAACTCATGGGAAGTCAATACAATTTGACTGTTGTCTGTCAGGATTCCTGCATCTTTAGCAACAGCAACTGCAGTTTCCTTACGGTCTCCGGTAATCATTACGGTCTGAATTCCCGCTCGGTTAACCTCAAAGATAGCACGCCTTGCCTCAGGTCTAACATCATCACGAATCGCAATGATACCAAGTAATGTCATTGCATTTGGTAAGTTTTCTCCCTCTAGATGCGTATGGCTCACTGCCAGCGCAAGCAAACGCACAGCATTTTTAGCAAGCTTTGTCATTTCATTTTCAAGAACCCTCTTGTTGTTCCATGGCACTTCGCTGCCATTGTGGAGGAAACACTTTTGACATTTAGGAAGCAGTATCTCAGGTGCACCTTTTATCAATGTTAAATCATAGCGTCCGCGAATTTGGGTTGCCGAAAACTTATTGACAGACTGAAATGGAAATTCCCTCACTTTATCAATGTTGTCCATCAACGCACCGTTTGGACCGACAAAAGCAAGCATAGCTTGTTCTGTCGCATTGCCGCCAATTATTTTTTTCCCTGAAAACCGTGCCGAAGAATTGGCAAGCACGGATACTTCTATCATCTGACGGAGGGCATCCGGAATCTTGGTTATTGTATCAAACTCTGTTGACCTGGCATCTAAAAATCGAGTTACCTCCGGCTTACCCTTAGTGATGGTTCCTGTTTTGTCTGAAAAAAGAATATTAATACCTCCGGCAGTTTCAATTCCAATTAGTTTTCGTACCAAAACCTTGCGCTTTAGCATCTTCTTCATGTTCAGCGAGCAAACAATAGCAATCATCAACGGGAGTCCTTCCGGAACCGCCATAACAACTACAATGATGCCCAAGATGACAGAGCTGATAAGATCTGATACCAACTGACCGGTATCTGCAAAATAAGCTGCTACCAAAGCAGGATTACAGTGTTGTGCCAAAACTGCGTTTTGAAGGAAAGTTACAACAACAAGCAAAACGGCACCCAGATATCCAAAGCGGCTGATGCTTTTAGCTAGCTTTGATAATTTGACTGTTAACGGACTCTCTCTCGTCTCGGTTTGTGTTTCTGCAGTTAGATTTCCGTAAAGGGTTGCATCTCCAACCGCCTCTACAACCATCACACATTCTCCGGAACAAACAACACTTCCCCGATACAGGGTATGGTTATCCCAAAAATCAGGGAGTTCTTTTTTGTTATGAGCTACGCTGCCATCTCCCTTTTTTTCAACCTCTTTGCTCTCTCCGTTTAAGGTCGATTGATCAACCTTAAGTGTGCCATCCAAAACCCTGCCGTCTGCAGGAATCATATCTCCACTCTGTAAAAGCACATAATCCCCTGTTACAATCTCTGTGATGGGAAGTTCGGTCAAGGTTCCGTCCCGATACACCTTGCAAGAGATTTTAGACGCCTCATCCTGCAGTTTTTGAAAGGTGTTTTCGTTATTAAACTCTGAAAATGTACCGATAAAGGTAGATAGCATAACCGACATAAAGATTCCCGCACATTCATGCAGGTCTACTTTTCCAAAAAAAGTAAAGATAATATTGATACCAAGTGCAACCAATAGGACAATGATAATAGGGTCATTATATTTGCTCCAATAAGTTTGCCAAAAGGTTTTTCTCTTTTTTGGGGTTAGCGTATTACTCCCGCTTCGATTGTAAGACTCTTTTACCTCATCCATGCTTAATCCCTGATATTGCTTCATACGATACCTCCGCTTTGGTTAGTTCTTATGACTAAACCTATGCGGACAAGATGCAATTTATTCCGCACAATGAAACAAAGCATGGATAGTACATGTGGTTAAAATCGCTCTTTAATTTTCTGTATCATTGTAAAGAGTATGAACACTGCCATATTCACCGTGACAATACTTGCACCGGTTGGAGTGGAATACACAAATGAGAGAAAGATTCCCAAAAACACACAAAGCACAGATACTGTTGCTGCACCAAAAATTACGCCCCGAAAACTTTTGCAAAGACGCATGGATGTAAGTGCCGGAAAAATAATC
>JAZOWR010000383.1:0-6837 GCA_045659345.1 Ructibacterium sp. | reverse complement strand
CGGAACTTCGATGCCATATGCTTCTGCATAGTCTACTGCATCTTCACGGGATTTGATATCCCAGACTCTCCAGGGAGCAATCACCTTAAGGTGAGGCGCCAACGCCTGAATGGTCAGTTCAAAACGAACCTGGTCATTACCCTTGCCGGTTGCACCGTGACAAATCGCGGTTGCGCCTTCTTTTTCTGCAATTTCAACCAGACGACGGGCAATGATGGGACGGGCATGAGAAGTACCCAAGAGGTATTTGCCCTCGTATACAGCGCCTGCCTTTAAGGTTGGGAAGATAAAATCTTCTACATATTCATCGCGCAAGTCCTCAATATAGCATTTGGACGCTCCGCTTTTTAACGCTCTCTCCTCGAGACCATCGGTTTCTTTTCCCTGGCCGACATCACCGCAGACTGCAATAACCTCGCAGTCATAATTTTCAAGCAACCAGGAAATAATAATGGAAGTATCCAAACCGCCGGAGTACGCCAATACAATTTTTTCTTTTGCCATTGTAAAATCCTCCAAACTATGGTATAATCAACAAAGCTATTATATACCACACCATAGTATTTTGCAAGAGAAATTTGGGAAAAAAGTCACCAAACTTTCTCCAAAAGGAGTCTTTGTATGATTATTTTAGGCATCGACCCCGGTTATGCGATTGTCGGCTGGGGAGTTCTTAACTATCAGGGAAACCAATTTAAGGTGCTGGATTACGGTGCCATTACCACCGATGCAGATATGGATTTATTCCGGCGGTTTCAGGCAATCCATCAGTCTTTGAACGAGATTATCGAAAGACACCATCCTGATGCTATGGCGATTGAGGAGCTGTTTTTTAACACCAACCGCACCACGGCTATCAATGTGGCGCAGGCAAGAGGTGTTCTGATTCTTTCGGCACTCAATCACAATGTGCCGGTCTATGAATACACCCCTCTGCAGGTTAAGCAGGCTGTTGTCGGTTACGGCAGGGCAGAAAAACAACAGGTACAGCAGATGACCAAACTTCTATTGAACCTGACCGCTGTTCCCAAACCGGATGATACCGCCGACGCACTTGCCATTGCTATCTGCCACGGACACAGCTACAACCCCAGGCGGGATGCGTCTCATTCTGTTTTCAAAAGCTGATGCGAAGCCTAAAAGCTTTATGCGGAGGTTAAAACTATGCAAAACAGAAATGGGAAGAAACTTGTCCGGGACTATCTTTTAACCATTGCAGGCTGCCTCTTTCTTGCCTTGGGGCTTAACCTCTTTCTTAACCCCATTAAGCTCTCCCTAGGGGGCATTAGTGCGATTGGAACGGTGCTTTTTCACATGTTTCACATTCCTCTTTCTGCTACAGTTCTGGGATTTAACCTGGTTCTGTTTTTGTTTGCCTATCGGTATCTGAGCAAAGACTCGGTACTCAAAACGCTGGCGGGCATTTTTCTGCTGTCGCTCTTTTTGCAGTTGACCGGTTATCTGCCCACCTATACTGAAGATATCTGGATAGCTGCCATTGCCGGCGGTGTTCTGGTTGGCTTTGGAATGGGACTTGTGCTTCGCCGCGAGGGTTCTACCGGCGGCAGCGACCTTGCAGCATTGATTCTCAATCGGATTTTTCCCCATATTTCGATTCCATCCTTTATCCTGGTCATCGACTGCGTCATCATTGCTCTGGCAGGATTTCTGTTCGGCAGCATCACCATTACCTTGTATTCCGTTGTTTCCTTGTTTCTTTCCACCAAGGTCACCGATGCGGTTATCACCATGGGGAATGCGGCAAAATTTCTTTATGTACTCTCCCCAAAGAGCGAGGAAATTGCCAAGGGCATTATAGAAACGCTTGACCGGGGTGTTACCGGCATCCAAAGCAGGGGCATGTACTCTGATACACGCTCTTTGATGCTTCTGTGCGTTGTCAGTCCGAAGGAGCTTCCCTCTCTGGTGCGGATGATTCGTTCTATTGACAAGGGAGCTTTTGTCATTGTCTCCGACGCCCGCGAGGTTGTCGGCGAGGGCTTTAAGGAACACTCCCACTACGATTCTATTGCATAAAAAGAACCTGCACATTTGTGCAGGCTTTTTTAATATTCTTTTGCTTCTACCAGGGTATCTCCCCGATAGGTCAGTTTTAGAGAAAAGGGTTCCTCCCTCTCTTTGAGCAGACGGAACATAATCTTGTCCCCCTCCCAAAGGTTGAGGCTAAAAACCTGTTCTTTTTTTACCCATTCCAGTTTACCCTCGTCACAGTCTTTGAGCGTCCCCGCAAATTGGTCAGAGGTATAAAGAAAGATGTATTCCGGCTCTGCCATATCACAACAGAAGGTCAACACTCCCCGAAATCGGTAAGAAAGCAAGGTGATTCCCGTTTCCTCCAGAACCTCCCGGCACAGACACTCCTCCGGCGCTTCCCCCGGCTCGAATTTACCACCGACGCCAATCCATTTATCCTTGTTGACATCCTGCTTTTTGGATATTCGATGAAGCATCAGGTAACAACCGTCTTTTTCCAGATAACAAAGGGTGGTTTGCAGCATGGCAGCTCTCTCAACTCTCTTTCACGACACAGACTGTATCAATATGATAGTTTGCAAATTGATCGATGTCCTCCCTGACAATCTGCTGTCCGCAGATGACAATAGGCACCGCCGGCGGACATCCCACCGAGGGGGCAGCAAGGATTCTGCCCACGCTCTCTTCTGCCGGAATCCACTCACTGGGCGAGAGCATGGCATCCCGAACCGACAAAACCTGACTCCTTTGCACAACGGCAAGCGTTTTTCTGGGAATCGGCGGTCTTTTGGGCAGATTGCAAAGCAGATTACCCACCCGCTCAAGCTCCTCTCCTTTAAGGACAGGCGTCAGCATCAGCACAAGAAACTCTGCATCGGCATACTCACAAATTATCCTCTCTTTTGCCAGTATGTCTGCCAGTTCTTTTCCCGTATAACCAAACTCCGCGGCTACAAGGGTCAGCTTGAAAGGCTCTGCTCCGTAAAGGGAAAACCCATGGCAGGTTAGCCTTGATCGCAGCTGGTTTACCGGTTGCAAAAAAGCCTCCGTTTTTTGCCTGCATTCGGTAGCCAAATACACATTTGCACGATCCAACGACTGCAAAATCAAATAGGATGGACTGGTAGAGCCAAAGAGTGCAAGGCCTTGTTTGGCGTGTTCTCTTAAGACAGGCATTGCCTTTTTATTGACATGCAAATACGCACCGCCGGTAAGAACCGGCAATGTTTTATGGGCAGAATCGCAACAGATGTCTGCGCCCAAATCCATCGGATGCAAGGAATCGGGCAGAAACCTTAAATACGCACCGTGGGCATTATCTACCAACAATATCATTCCGTGCCGATGGCATAGGTCCGCAAGCGCCCGGATATCCGCCATTCCCCCCAGATAATCCGGGGATGTTACATAAACCGCACACGGAGGCTCCTCCATGGCAGAGAGCTGCTGTTCTACCGCCTCGATAGAAGCGGAGCAGGAAAGGTAATGATCCCGCATATCAGCAGAAATCCAACTCAACTTAACATCCAGCAATGCAGCTGCCGACAAAAAGCTTTTATGTATATTGGGAAACGCAAGAATGTGAAAGTTTTTCCCCGTTTCCTTTGCGTAGACTCCGGCAAGATAAAGCATCGAGCGAATGCAGAGCGACGAGCCTTCGGTGGAATAAAAGGTATGGGCATCGAAACATTCCCCCGCATAGGCTTCACTTTGGGCAATGATCCCTGATGCCTCATACAGACTGTCTGCCCCGTCAATTTCTGTAATATCCAAAGGCTCCGGTCCGATCAGGCTTTTTCCTTTATGTCCCGGCATATGAAGACGAAGGGGGTCTTCCTCCATATAACGGCGGACAAAGTCACAGATTGGTGTATCCATGGCGCTAATCCTTCATGCATTGTGCAGCGGCTACCATAATAGCACACTCCATCCGTTTGCGGAACAGCTCGCAACCATAAGAATATACGCCCCGCACCGAGCCGGTTGCATGATACGCATTGGCTGCACAGCCGCCGGAACAATAGAGTTTTGCCCAACAGTCTTTGCAATCCTCACGGGCATAGACATTGCAGGCAGCAAACTCCTCTTGTATCTTAGGGTTGGTAACACCCTGCCAGACATCGCCCAGTTTAAAATCCGGGTCGCTGACAAACTGGTGACAGGGATACAAATCTCCCCACGGGGTTACCGCCATATATTCTGTACCTGAGCCACAGCCGGATATTCGCTTATAAATACAAGGGCCGCCCGTCAGGTCGATCATGTAATGGTAAAAGGTAAAGGGCTTGCCCTGTTCTTGTCGTTCAATCATCAATTCTGCCAGTTTTTCATACTGCGAAAGCACTACCGGCAAATCTGCCTCGGTCAGCTCTGCCTCATCACCGGGTGCACAGACTACCGGCTCCATGCTCAGCTCTGTAAATCCAAGGTCAAGCATCTGCTGAATATCTTTAAGAAAATCCGGGTTTCGGTGCGTAAAAGTGCCCCGCATATAATAGTCTTTTCCGTCCCGTGCCTTAACCAGCTTTTGAAATTTGGGGACGATGGATTCCCAACTGCCTTTTCCTGCATGATCCACCCGATAATGGTCATGTACCTCCTTGCGGCCATCCAGGCTCAGCACTACATTGCTCATCTCTCGGTTGGCAAAGTCAATCACATCATCGTCAATCAGGACGCCGTTGGTGGTCAGCGTAAAGCGAAAATTCTTATTATGCTTCTTTTCTACCGACCGGGCATAGGCAACCAACTGCTTGACCACCTCAAAATTCATCAACGGTTCTCCGCCAAAAAAATCCACCTCGAGATTTCTGCGGCTGCCGGAGTTTTCAATCAAAAAATCCAAGGCACGCTTACCAACCTCAAAGGACATCAGTGCGCGCTCGCCCTGATAATTTCCCTGGCTTGCAAAACAATAGGCACAGTTTAGGTTGCAGGCATGGGCAACATGCAGACAAAGTGCCTTTACTACGCCCGATGTTTTTTTCTTCAATTCATCCGCCATGGGCGCAAATGTGTCAGGGGTAAACAATTTGCCCGATTCCTTTAACGCAGTTACCTGCTCGTAGCATTCGCCAATGTCCTGCGCAGTAATATCTTCCCGGTTTGCAAACATTGCAGCCGTTTTTTCCAACACGGTTTGCCGGTCCATGGTTTCGTACATTCCGATAATCGTATATGCCACCTCATCCACGATATGAATGGAGCCGGAACAAACATCCAGAACAATGTTTAACCCGCCAAGTTGGTATTGGTGTATCATAGTAGCTCTCCCATCTCAACAAAAAATGCCGCCAAAGGGCGGCATTTCAGGTTTTTTTATTTGCTTTCTTTCTTCTCGCAAGCCTGATTTGCGATACCGCAGCTGGTTTTACATGCAGATTGGCAAGAAGTCTGACATTCGCCGCAGCCGCCGTTCTTTGCGCTCTCACACAGATTGCGAGTTTCCAGAGTAACGATATGTTTCATAGGAATCAACCTCCGTCTTTAATCTATGCGAAAATTATAGCATCTTTTTTCCATAAAGTCAAGTGGCGCAGCCGACTTTTTTTGCAATGCAAAAAACAGCACCCAATACCGACGGTATTGGGTGCATAAACAGAGAAACAAATTATCTCTTGGAGAACTGAGGTGCACGACGAGCTGCTTTCAAGCCGTACTTCTTTCTCTCCTTCATTCTGGGGTCACGAGTCAGGTAGCCTGCAGTCTTGAGCAATGCTCTGTATTCCCCGTCAACCTCCAAAAGAGCTCTTGCAATACCGTGACGGATTGCGCCTGCCTGTCCGGTAAATCCGCCGCCCTGTACATTAACCAGGACATCAAATTTGCCGAGAGTCTTGGTCAGTTCCAGCGGCTGTCTTACAACAACCTTTAAGGTTTCCAGACCAAAATATTCATCAATGCTTCTTTTGTTGATGGTGATTTCGCCGGTGCCGGGTACCAATCTAACCCTGGCAACGGATTTCTTTCTTCTTCCGGTTCCGTAATATTGTACATTTGCCATTTGTAATCAGTCCCCTTTCCTTAATTCTGTTCCCATGCTACGGGATTCTGTGCTTGATGACCATGCTCTGCATCCTTGTAGATGCGCAGTTTTTTGATTGCTTTTCTGCCCAGAGTGTTGTGGGGCAGCATGCCTGCAACAGCAAGCTCCATAGCCTTTTCAGGACGGTTTGCCATCAGGTCTTTGTAGGATACTTCCTTCAAGTGACCGATGTAGCCGGTGTGTCTGTACCATTTCTTTTGAAGCAGTTTGTTACCGGTCAAAACTGCATCTTTTGCGTTGATGATAATAACATATTCACCGCAGTCTACCCCGGGGATGTACTGAGGTCTGTGCTTACCTCTCAGGATTGTAGCGGCCTGAGCAGCAACACGGCCCAGCGGCTTGCCGGCAGCGTCAATGATATACCATTTCTTTTCAATTTCATTAGCTTTCGCCATGTAAGTTGACATGATATGCCTACCTCCTATATTTTCTTCTTCCATTTTTTCACGCTTGCCTATTATATAACGGTTTTTAAAAAATGTCAACCCTTTTTTCAAAAAAATTAATTTACTAATACGCAACCTCTTTTTTTCTTTGTTTTTCTCTTTTATGCTCTTGTTTGCTCGCAAATGATTTTCATTTTTTTGAAAAAAGATTCTCCGCAAAGCACCCATGCCGCCCTCGTCTTATTGCCGCCCTTGCTATGTCATCTGTGTGTAAAATATTCGTAATTTTTTGTTTTTTTCTCTTTACAAAATCGTAATATTATGATATACTATATCTAGTATATAAAAGGAGTGTGTTGGGATTGATAATACAAAAAGACTTGATTAAAATTAAGTCCGATTTGGCGG
>JAZOWR010000382.1:0-4031 GCA_045659345.1 Ructibacterium sp. | reverse complement strand
GGCAGGAGCTGCGGCAGAAAATTCTGCGGCGTTACAGAATACAATCGGGGTTAGTGTGGAGAATCCGTCCTCACAAATCCCTTTGGCATCAAACTCGGCAAGCAAGGTGCCATGTTTGACCATATCACCGTCCTTAACATGAATGGTAAAATGCTTTCCCTTTAGTTTTACGGTATCAAGCCCCATGTGAATCAGCATTTCCACACCCGTATCCGTAATCAGATTGATGGCATGCAAGGTGGCGTAAACAGTTGCCACTTTGCAGTCTGCCGGGGCATAGACTCTGCCCTCGGTGGGAGCAATAGCAACACAAGGACCAAGAACACCGTCTTTAAACACATCGTCCGGAATCTGCTCCTGAGAAACCACTTTGCCGGTCATAGGAGAAAAGATAGAAACAGTCGTTGATGGTTCCTCACGATGGGAGGTTTGTGCGTTGGGTTTGTTGCCGGAGGCAAGGTATGCCTCAAGGTCTGATTTGACCACGGTGACAATCGGTCCGTATACAACCTGAACGCCATTGCCCTTGCGGATAATACCAACCGCACCGCTCTCTCTTAAAGCAGTTTCGTCAATTCTGTCACCGTCGCGTACAGTTACCCGCAACCGTGTGGCACAGCAGTCTAAATTCTGAATATTGGATTTTCCTCCAAGACCTGTCACAATCAAAGAGGAGCGTTCGTCCAGTTTACCCTTGCGGGGTGCAGACTCTTTTTTGGCATCGACATCGGCACGGGTATAGAGTTTTGTTTCGCCAATGTCCTCCCGCCCCGGAGTTTTATAGTTGAATTTTTTAATCAAATACTTAAAGAGGAAGTAGTAGACAATGAAGTAGGCAATGCCGATAAAGAGAATATTAAGCCAGTCGGTCTTGGCGTTGCCTTGCAAAATGCCAAAGAGAAACAGATCAATCAACCCGCCGGAAAAGGTCATGCCAACGCCTACATTAAATACATGGGTCAGCATATAGGCAAGACCTGCAAGAATACAATGGATGACATATAAAAAGGGCGCAACAAACAAAAAGGTAAATTCCAGGGGTTCGGTGATACCGGTCAGCATGGAGGTCAGCGCCGCCGACAGAAGCAAGCCGCCGGCAACCTTGCGTTTTTCCTTTTTGGCACAGTGGTACATGGCAAGTGCCGCACCGGGCAATCCAAAAATCATCAGCGGGAACTTACCGGACATGAATCGGGTAGCAGAAACCGCAAAATGCTCCACCGACGGATCGGAAAGCTGAGCAAAAAAGATGTTTTGTGCGCCCTCCCAGGTTCTGCCCATAATTTCCATGGCTCCGCCTACATTGGTCTGCCAGAACGGAAGATAGAACACATGGTGCAGCCCAAATGGAATCAGGGCGCGTTCTGTCAAACCGTAAATCCATGTGCCAAGATATCCGGAGTTTTGCACCAATCTGCCGATATAGGTAATGCCTGTCTGGATGGGCGGCCAGATAAAGAACATTAAGATACCCACAAGCAGATAAACGGCTGAGGAAATGATCGGGACAAACCGTGTGCCGCCAAAAAAGGACAGCACCTGAGGCAGACGGATATTGAAAAACCGGTTGTGCAGGGCAGCGGTTCCCAAGCCTACAATAATACCGCCAAAAACCCCCATCTGCAGAGAATGAATACCCAGCACCGAGGTCATGGAACCGTTTGCCATATGCTCACTGATGCCCCCAGCTCCATAGGCATTAAGCGCCATGGCACTGATGGCGGCGTGCATCACCAAAAAGGCAATAGCGCCAGCCAGTGCAGCAACCTCTCGTTCCTGCTTTGCCATACCGATGGCGATTCCGATAGCAAAAATCAGGGGCAGATTGGCAAAGACGATATTTCCGCAGGCGTTTAGCACCTGCAGAACGGCGTAAACCGGAGTTCCCGGACCCATAATCCCCATCAGGTTATAGGCACGAAGCATGGTTTCGTTTGTAAACGCACCGCCAATTCCAAGAAACAGTCCGGCAATCGGTAAAATAGCAATCGGCAGCATAAAGGAACGGCCGACCCGTTGCAAAACTCCAAAAATCTTGTCTTTCATAGTGTTTCAACCTTTCTATTATGTTTACTTTGTAGTTTTTCCAGTTTTTAAAAAAATATTGCCAAATTTTTTTAAAAATGTTAGAATGAGAAAAAGGGGGGCTGACAATGAAAAATCCCATGAAGTGGCAAAAGTTTGCAGAAGAAATCAAGCAGGGAATCCTACGGTTTGCCGGAGTTTTTGTCTTAAGCTGGTTGCTCTTTGGCGTTTGGAGTATTCAAATTTTGTATAGTCCAAACCCGCAATGGACAGAACGCGCTGCCATTAGCCTTGGCATGGGGATGGCTTTTTCTGTCCTTTTTGTGCTAGTCATGGAAAAACTGAAAAAAAGATGGGCATGGGGACACTGGCTTTGCTTGATTCCCATGATGATAACCTTTTTTCTCTGTCCGGATATTGACAATGACTATCGGCAGATGGGGTATTGGGGTATTATGCTTGCGCTTTTGTGCGGTTGTGTTTGCCTGCTCTTTACCAAGGAGAACAGCAAATGGCTGATGGCGCACCTCATTCGGTCAGCGATCTGGACGCCCTTGGTGGCGTTGCTTTTGACCGGTGGTGTCATGCTGTGTGTATGGGCGGTGGATGTGCTGATTTTCAGCCTGAGCGAAGAGGTTTATCTCATTGTCCTCTGCTGGATTTGGACTGTTTTCGGTATCAATTTGTTTTTGGCATATCTGCCCAAAGGGGAAGGGTATAAGGCATCCAAACTTTATAAGGTTCTGGTCCTCTATGTCGGTTTGCCGGTCTATCTTTTGCTGCTTAGTATTCTTTTGGTGTATTTAGCAAAAATAGTAATTACCCGCAATATGCCGGTAGGTCAGATTAACTGGTTTGCATCCTTTGCTTCGTTGTTCTTTGTTTTCTTTTCTTTTGCAGTAAGACCCTTTGAGGAACAGCCTTGGATTGGCAGATTTCAGAAAGCGATTGGGTTTGTCATTCTGCCGATTATTGCGATGCAACTGATTGCCATTTACGAGCGGGTCGTCGCTTACGGAATGACCACACCCAGAACGGCTTCTTTGATCTTGGTAGCAATTTCAGTGATTTTTGCCCTGTTTGCTGTTTTGAGAAAACGGTCTGACTATCTCTTTGCGTTGGTGGGGGCGGTAATTTTAGTCTTTACCCTTGTTCCCGGCATCAATATCATTGATATTCCCAAGCAAAGCCAAACCGTGATTTTGGAAGAATGCCTTGTCAAAAATGGCATGTTGACGGAAACGGGGATTGTTCCAAACGGCGAAATTTCTGCGGAGGATAAAGAGAGAATCGACAGTGCATATACCTATTTGCGGTTTCGTGCAGAAGACCCCTTGCCCTGGTGGATTGCAGATGCCAAAGGAAAGAGTTTTTATGAGATTTTTGGGTTTCATCAATACCGAGCAGACCAGGCGGTTTACCACCATTATGAGGGCATAGAGCCGGTAACCATTGAGGGATACCGCACCATGGAATCCGGATATTGGTATGAAAAGGATTTTGCTGCAGCCGAAGGGGTATTCTATGGATTTGATATTCAAGCATATTGTCTGGACCTGAGAGAGCTTTATGGCACATCCGCAGAGATAGCTCCGATTGAGATTGATGCAAATACCTCTCTTGCCATTCGTAATATGAGTTTTGACTATTATCCTGAAAATAACAAAATTGAGGACATTCACATTAGCGGATATTTGCTTAAAAAATAGACAAAAGACGGTTTCTTTTTGAAACCGTCTTTTTTTAAAACCACCTGCCAAGCAGTTCTGCCAATTTAAATTTCATGGTGACATGAATATCATCAGGTTCCGTAACCAGAGCGTATTCCTCGGCAGACAGCCTTTGACGAAGAAGCGCAAGCGTTCTTTCATCTGCTAAAACCGTGTCACCCGTGAGGCAAAGAGGCGGGTACATCACACACCACCAGTTCTGCCCCGCACCGGTACCGATGCGAAGATTCAGGGCGGTGTACTTTCCGGCAGGGAGGCGAACCGGCCCATAGGTCT
>JAZOWR010000381.1:0-1797 GCA_045659345.1 Ructibacterium sp. | reverse complement strand
ATTAACAGAGATTCTTTGAAGGGGGGTGATGCCAAAAACGGGGGTCATGGGGATCGGGTAGAAATGAATGCAGAATGGAGGTATACACATGGTAGTATTGAGGGCTGGTCTGTATGAGCGTGTTTCTACAGATGAACAAGCGAAATACGGCTATTCAATCAAAACCCAGATTGATGCACTAGAAGAATACTGCGGAAAGAATAAAATGAAAATCGTTGACCATTATACGGACGATGGTGTGTCAGGCGGTAAGGCAGCGTTTGGCCGCCCGGAAATGTCAAGGCTATTGGATGATATACAGCAAAAGAAAATTGATATGGTTCTTTTTACACGCCTTGACCGCTGGTTCCGTAATGTTCAAGAATACTTCAAGGTGCAAGAAATCCTTGATGAACACAAAGTCGAATGGAAAGCGATCTGGGAGGACTACGACACAACCACAGCCAACGGACGAATGGCAATTACGATATTCCTAGCCATTGCCCAAAATGAGCGTGAAAAGGGTGCTGAGCGTGTCCGGGTAGTATTTGAAAAGAAACGACAAAACAAAGAAGCATGGTTCGGTCCGAGTTCAATGCCGTTTGGCTACACAAAAGAAAAGGACGATGACGGAATTTATCGACTTGTGAAATCCCCTGATCTGAAAGAAGCAATGCAAGATTTTTGGGATGTCGCCGTAAAATATCAGAATGTGTCCAAGGCGGCACGATATGTGAATAACGCATACGGACTAAACCGAAACAAAAAACTGTGGTTCGATGTGGCGCATAATGAAATATATACAGGTGTGTACAAGGGTGTGAATGACTATTGTGCCCCTTATGTATCAAAAGAAGATTGGGCAACGTTACAAAACAGGGGGAGCATTAGGAAAACACAGGGGAACCGGGTGTATTTGTTCACAGGCTTGATGAAATGCCCGCTATGCGGCAGCACCATGATTTCAAGTTTCTGTACACGCAAACTCAGCACCGGGGAAAACAAAGAATACAAGTCTTACCGCTGCCGTCACAAGGAAATACGCACTTGCAGCAACCGCCGCACGGTATCAGAGATGAAAACGGAACAATGGCTTCTGGATAATCTGGAAGACCTTATGCGGGGAGAAATTGCACGGGTAGAACTAGAACGCACCAAACCAAAAAAGAAGCCTAAAACAGACGTTGCGGCTTTGCGTGAGAAATTGCGCCGTCTGGAAGTGGTGTATATGGCAGGCAATAAATCGGATTCCGAATACCTACAAGAAACGGCAGAAATAAAACAGCAAATCAAGCAAGCCGAAATGGAAACAATAGAAGACATGGAAGAACCGGACATTGAAGCACTGAAAGCAACATTGGAAACAGATTTCCGGGGAATATATGAAACACTATCCGAAGAAGACAAACGCCGATTCTGGCGGGCTTTAATTAAGGAAATCCATGTGGAGGGAAACCAAGTCCGTGCGGTTGATTTTTTTTAATCTTCCGTATGGACTACAACACGGCACCGACCGGTGCCGTGTCATACACCATACTAAAAAAGGCGGCGTAACGGCATGAAAACAGCAGAAGAAATCACAGCATACCTAGAAACAGAAGTTGAAGAAGCGCATCTGGTTTATGATCTATTGAAAACTGAGGACAAACAACGAGCATTGTTCCATCTGATAAAGGTGGCAACTATCACAGAAATACTGGAAGAAATCAAACGATAACCGCACGGGAAATGCACGGTGAATCACACGCCGTGCGTTTTTTTGCGCCAATCTTGCACGAATGTTGCATTCGTGCAAATGGCAAGCAAGTAAAACACAGC
>JAZOWR010000380.1:0-2962 GCA_045659345.1 Ructibacterium sp. | reverse complement strand
ATTCCTTCTCTGAGATATCTGAATTTCATTTTATAATGTTTCCTTATTCCAGTCCGGCGGCTCCGACAGCTCCGCCCATAGCTGCGGAACCCGCAGCCCAGAGACTTGACTTCTTCAAGTTTCTCTTTCTCATGGCGGCTTTAACGCCATGAGCAGCCCCTGCGACAAATCCGGCAGCTTTTCCTGCCAGACCGGGCTTGCCTTTAGCTCCGCTTAAACCGTGAGCAAACGCTGAAGCGCCGACATCTCCGGCAGCCGAAATGGCAGCCCACTTGGTTCCTACTTTAGCGGCATTCTTGGCTCTGTCTGTCTTGGTCGGCTTTTTATCTTCTTCATCAAAAGCGCTTATCGCGCCGTCTATAGCTAACGAAGGAAGCACAGTTCTGGCAGCAAGACCCACAAGCGGAGCGATTTCGTCAACGTCATCGTAATCATCGTCATAAAGAAGGTATTCTTCTTTTATGTATTTGAATTTCATCGTTCCTCCGTAAAATGCTGCATCTTTAAGTAGTACAGCATTGTTATGAGTTTAGTAAGTTCTTCTTACTCTGCGCTTGAAAGACTCGCTGAGTTCGTCATCGGCATCATCGGAATCCTTCATAACGGACTTTGCGGTCTTCTTAACGCCGCTGACAACGCCTTTAACGGCTTCCGCACCAGCTCTTACTGGCAAAAGAGCAGTTTGAGTCACAACATCGGCAGTGCCGCTGATAATGCCTTCAACAATTTTCCGGGACTTCCGCACATTAGCGTTGAACTTGCGGCAGGCTTCGGAAACTTCTTCATCATCGTCTGCGTCAACGTCCTGATTTTCGGCATCCTCAATCAGTCTGCGGGCGCGTCTCAGGCATTCAGAAACTTCCTCGTCATCGGCATCAGCCTCGGCATCTTCAATGAGCTTGCGGGCTCTGCGGGTGAATGCTACGGCTCTGCCATAGGATTCCTCTACTTCCTCTGCATCATCCTCATCGCAGTCGTCGCACTCCTTTTCGGCTTCTTTAAGAGCTCTGTGGGCGCGTCTCAGAGATTCGGTAACATCATCGGTGCTGCCTTCGATTTCGTCCTCAGGATCGGGACAGCCGGGTTCGTTCTCGTAAATTCTGCGTCTGCGGGCTTCGGCAAGTCTGGGGGATCTGGAAACACGTCTGAAGGACTCATCAACTTCATCATCGTCAACTTCAGTCTCTTCCACGATTCTCATGGCCCGGGACAGCTTGCGGGAAACTCTTACCAGAGATTCAACGACTTCATCATCGTTCTTGTCCACATCGGTGTTGTCAAGAGCTTCTTCGGCTTCCTTAAGTTTGCGGTAAATCCGTCTCAGGGATTCTTCAACTCTTTCTTCATCGCCGTCTTCCGCTGCGTCCTTGGCATCTTCCACGGCTTCCTTAACGTCGTCTACGTCCTGACCTTCATCCTCGGCCTTTTCAAGTTCCTTTTCGGCTTCCTTAAGGGCGCGTCTTACGGCGTGAAAAGATTCCTTTACATCATCGGTGGAACCTTCGATTTCATCATAATCTTCCTCGGCTTCGCTGATAATGTTTCTGGCGTACCGGGACATTCTGTTATAACGTCTGACCATTTGTTGTTCTCCTTTAATTACATTTGAGTCATTAAATGCTTTTTCCAGATCCTCTCGCAAAACCCGTTTGAATGAAATCGGATCAGTCAAAGCTGTTGTTAGTCTGCTGTTTTTCATTTCCGTTTCCGTACTGAAAAAAAAATAAATGCTTTTCTATATTTATATTTTAAAAATAAAATTACAGATTATCGACTTCCCGAATTATCATCTTGTCCAGAAGCATCTCAGACTTTTCCGGGAGTTCAACTATTACAGTGTCCTTCTTGCGTCTTCTGCGTTTCTTTTTGGGTTCTTCGGTCTCCGAGGATTCGCCGGAGGTCTCGGAACCTCTGCCGCTGACGAAAATTTCATCAGTCTGTACTTCATTCGGGGTTTCCAGAGGCTTGTCGGTATGAGTATCCTCCGCTATTTTCTGAGCTTCCCTTTTGGCAATGTCAATATTAGGGCAGAAGGGGGAAATCAGTCTTAATTGAATCCACCGGGGTGAAACAGGTTCTGTAATAATCTGCCCCTTTTTGAGTTTAATGTGTTCAAGCCAGAAATCCTGTAATACAATGTATTTTTTACAGGAACAGGCACATTTTTTGCATGATTTCATGAATTTTCCTTAAATTTGTCAGTGACGTTCAAGCGTTTCTTTCGGGTGTTGTACACTCTTGTAGTCAGAGTACGGTCTCTTGCGCCTATAGCGAGCAGGTTTCGAGGATCTTTGAAAAGCTCGCTGCATACGCTTCCCAGCGGGAATAATTCTTCCCGGGTCTTAGTATTTACAGCTTTCAGACCGAGGTGAATATGTTCCTGATTGCATACGCAGTCATCATCAACGATTTCCCAGTCCGTGAGTATCCATTCATCCAGAGCCTTTATAAAGTCATTCTGAACGGAGGATTTCTTCAGAAGCCGGTTAATGAGTTTCGGCTTTGCCGCAGACAGAGCCTGAACTCCCTTTTCTATGAGCTTTTTGCCTCCGGATGCCGTCTTAGTTATGATACCGGCAATGCATTCCTTGTCTCTTACTGCCCGAGAGATATTAATTTTGCCGAAATCAATGTTTTTGGCATCTATGTCATCCTGCTCAGGACGATAAACGTATTCACTGGTGAAAAGTTCAATGGCCGTGGATTCTGTATCATCATAAAAATTAAGTTCCCGGTATACTCCGCCGTTCTTTCTCGGATTGCAGCATACAAAGGCCACGAACTGCGGATCATCATACATGAATTCCAGCAGAGGCAGATATTTTTCCGCTCTGAGCCTGCGTCCGTCCATCCTGTTGTTTATAATAATGTCGTCAAACGGCGTGAACTCATAGTTCAGAGGATTTTTTCCGGCTTTCTCGCCGAGAAATTCAACAAATCGCATAAAGCCCTTAAAGAACAG
>JAZOWR010000379.1:0-7142 GCA_045659345.1 Ructibacterium sp. | reverse complement strand
GACCCAGTATTCGTTGTCGGATGACCCCAAACTGCTGGGTAGACCGCAGGGGTTTACTGTGACCGTGCGAGAGGTTCGGGTATCGGCAGGTGCCGGATTTGTGGTAGTGCTGACCGGAGATGTCATGGCCATGCCGGGACTTCCAAAGGAACCGGTAGCAAATCGGATGAACATTAACAGCGAAGGTAAAATCACCGGGCTGTTTTAACGAGAGGGGATAAGAAATTGTTTGTTGCAGACACCTATGATGTGGCGGTGGTAGGCGGCGGTCACGCCGGCATTGAGGCCGCTTTTGCCGCCGCACGCCTGGGGATGAAAACCTGCCTGTTTTCCATCTCCCTAGACAGTGTTGCCAATCTACCCTGCAACCCCAGCATCGGCGGAACTGCCAAAGGACATCTGGTGCGGGAGATTGATGCATTGGGCGGTGAAATGGGTAAGGCGGCAGATGCTACCTTTATCCAGTCCAGAATTCTCAATCGTGGCAAGGGACCGGCGGTACATTCCCTGCGTGCCCAGATTGATCGGCGTGCCTATCAAAACGAGATGAAGCACCGATTGGAGCTTCAAGAAAATCTGGATGTGCGGCAGGCGGAAATTGTGGATGTTACCGTCAACGAGGATGGTTCTGTGCGTTCCGTTATTGCAAGAACCGGTGCAGAATATCCCTGCCGCGCCGTGATTATTGCTACCGGAACATATCTAAAGTCCCGTATTATCATTGGAGAATTCAGTATGGAAAGCGGTCCGGACGGCGTGTTCCCTGCAAACGGATTATCTGCCAACCTTGAAAGGTTGGGGGTGGAGCTTGTTCGATTTAAGACAGGGACACCATCGCGAATCAATCGCAGAAGTATTGATTTTTCTAAACTGGAAGAACAAAAAGGCGATGATGAAATCACGCCATTTTCCTTTGAAACCAAAGGCGACTTGGAAAATCAGGTATCTTGTTATATTACATATACCAATGAAGAAACCAAACAGATTATTTTAGACAATCTTCACCGTTCCCCGCTCTATGGTGGGGACATCAAGGGGGTTGGTCCAAGATACTGCCCCTCTATCGAGGATAAAATTGTGCGGTTTAAGGATAAAGAACGCCATCAACTCTTTGTGGAGCCGATGGGACTTGATACCGAAGAGATGTATCTGCAAGGCTTTTCCAGCAGCATGCCGGAGGATGTGCAGATTGCCATGCTGCATTCCCTGCCCGGATTTGAACACGCACAGGTGATGCGAAATGCCTATGCCATTGAGTATGATTGTGCAAACCCTCTGCAGCTCAAACCAACGCTGGAGTTTAAAAATATTCCCGGTCTTTATGGTGCCGGTCAGTTTAATGGTACCTCCGGGTACGAAGAGGCTGCGGCACAGGGGTTGATTGCAGGTATCAATGCGGCAAGAAAGCTGGCGGGCAAAGAAGAAGTGGTGATTGACCGCTCGGAAGCATATATCGGTGCGCTTATTGATGACCTTGTGACCAAAGGAACCAACGAGCCGTACCGCATGATGACTTCTCGGTCAGAATACCGGCTGTTGCTTCGTCAGGATAATGCGGATCTAAGACTGACCCCGATGGGATATGAAGTCGGCTTGATTTCAGAGGAACGCTATCAGAGATTCTTAGAAAAACGCAAACGGATTGAACTTGAGATTGCCCGCCTTGAGCAATTGGTGTTCTCCCCGACCGAGGAACTGCAAGCATATCTTTGTTCGGTAGGAAGCACTCCCCTCAAATCCGGTATCCGCGCAGCGGAGCTGTTAAAGCGGCCGCAGGTGACTTATGAGGGATTACGGACTTTTGACAAAGAACGCCCTGATCTCCCCCGTGAAGTGTGGGAGCAGGCGGAGATTACCTTAAAGTATGAGGGATATATCAAACGCCAGTTAAGTCAGGCAGAACAGTTTAAAAAATTAGAAGCAAGACAAATTCCGGAAGGAATTGACTATCTGGCAATTGACGGGCTCCGATTGGAGGCAAGACAGAAGCTTGACAAAATTCGGCCAAAATCCTTGGGACAGGCGTCCCGTATCTCCGGAGTTTCTCCGGCAGATATTGCGGTTTTGATGATATATTTAAAAGCAAATCAATAATCCAAAGGAGGAAGAGGAATGACTCTCAAACCAACGATTGCGATTATGACAGCGTTAGTATTGGCGACAACCATGTGCACAGGATGCGGAAAAAAGGAAACTGCAAGCTCCAAAGGCAGCAACATCATCCAAAAATCTGAGCCACAAGAGGGCGATACCTCGTCTGAGAAGAATTATGAGGTAAAGCTAGACCAAAGAGATGAGGATACCATGTATCAGTATGGTATGGATGACCTTTCGTTCGTAGACACGGTAACCGGCAAAAATGTGTTTGTCGGGATGTCGGTTAAAAAGCTGGAGGAAGTGACGGGAGAACCTATTACGGTAGACAACAACTACCGAATCTATGACGGACTCATTGTGCAGTTTGACCAACAAGAAAAAGCGGTGGCGTTGCTCATCTCCGGAGGCTTATTCCAAAGTGAGGCGCAAGGGACCAGATTCAAAACCAGCCGTGGTGTGGGACTCTCAACCGGTTTGGATGATTTTGCCAAGGCGTATGGAGATCTCTATAATGAGGGTCAAACCGAAATGGATGAAAACGGCGAGGTTGTGATTAAAAAACTGAGCAACGCAGTTCGGTATTTTGCGGTAGACGGGAAGAAGGTAGAGTATCTGGGGACAGAACTGACTGAGAATAGCAAAAATGAATACTCCGGCAAGATTTATATGCAGGACTTTCTGTTTGACCGTGAGGAAAACCGAGTTACTATGATGCGTGTCATCAATGTGGATTATATAGGTAAATAAAAAAATGTCTGCGACTCAGCCGCACGGATATTTTGTGTTATTTTACTATGCTCTTAATATCTTCTTTCACCAGTGAAGCAAGTGTTTCAGCTTCTTCAGGGGTGTTGCCCTTTAGGAGGCAGTAGAGCTTAATCTTCGGCTCAGTGCCGGAGGGACGAATGATAAAGTTGTTATCATCCTCCAGCTCCAGATAGATGACATTAGAGGGCGGGAGCAGAATCCTATCCGTCTTTCCGGTGGCAACTTCGGTGCGGATTGAGGTCTGATAGTCCCGAACGGCCAGAACTTTCTTTCCCGCAACAGAAGAGGGAGGATTCTCTCTCAGGGTATCCATAATATTCTTGATTTTTGCAAGACCTTCAATCCCCTCCAGGGTGACAGATTCTACCTGTTCTTTATAATACCCATATTTTTTGTAAATGTTATCCATCTGTTCAAATACAGAACTGCCTTTTTCTTGATAGTAAAGTGCCATTTCTGCAATCAGCATGGTAGCAACAACTGCGTCCTTATCACGGGCGTAAGTACCTTTTAAATAGCCATAGCTTTCTTCAAACCCAAAGAGATAAGTGCCGATGCCACTTTCTTCGGATTCCTTAATTTTTTCACCAATGAATTTAAATCCGGTTAAAACCTCCTTCATTTCCACGCCGTAGGAGTTACAAATGGCACGAATGATATCGGTGGTGACAATGGTTTTTGCAACATAGCCATCTTTGGGGAGTTCTCCTCTTTCTTTCATAGAAGAGAGAATGTATTCGGTCAAAAGTGCGCCCACTTGATTGCCGGTAAAGGGTACATAGTCACCGTTTTGGTTGCGCACTAAAATTCCTACACGGTCAGCATCGGGGTCGGTGCCTACAATCAGGTCTGCACCGCAGTCCTTAGCATAGCCAATGGCAAGGGTAAAGCCCTCTTTGTTTTCGGGGTTGGGCGATGCCACAGTGGGGAAATCCCCATCGGGAAGCTCCTGTTCCTTTACCACGACCACATGATCAAAGCCCATCCGCTTTAGAATTTTCCGTACCGGCTTGTTGCCGGATCCATGGAACGGGGTATAAACAAATTTCAGGGTATGCCCTTTTTCTTTGGTCAATTTAGGATTAATAGATTGTGCTTCTACGCAGTCAAGATAGGCATCTTCTACCTCATCACCAATCAGTTCTATCATACCGTCGGCAACGGCTTGATTGTAGTCAGCTTTTTTTATACCGGTAAACAGGTCCGTCTTCTCAATCTCCTCAAGAACAATAGAGGCGAGCTCCGGATTGAGTTGAGCGCCGTCTGCTCCGTAGACCTTGTAGCCGTTGTATTTTGCCGGATTGTGGCTGGCAGTAATTGCAATGCCGGCGGTTGCGTTTTTGTAGCGTACGGAGAAGGAGAGTTCGGGTACGGGTTTTAGTTCGCTGAATAAATACACATGAATCCCGTTTGCTGCCAGTACAGATGCAGCCTCTTTGGCAAAGGTGTCTGACTGATGACGGCTGTCGTAGGCGATTACTACGCTAAGGTCAGCGTCTGCTGGATTGGTTTTGATTAACTGGTTGGCAAGTCCCTGGGTTGCTTGAGCTACAACATAGTTATTCATTCGATTTGGCCCTGTCCCAAGTACGCCTCGCAGACCTGCTGTGCCGAACTCTAAGCTTCGATAAAAACGGTCTTTGATTTCAGTCTCGTTATCTTGAATTGCCTTAAGTTCTGCCACGGTTTCGGCATCGGCAGAGGAAAGCCACCTTTGATATTCGTTTTTGTAACCCATAAAAAACTCCTCCTTATTCATCGCTTTTTTTCATTCTACCATAATCATTGCCTGATTACAAGCAGAAACTTGACGAAAAATTGTTCCCCAAAGCTTGCATGTTGGGGTTTGTTATGGTATGATATCATAAGAGAAGAATGATCTTAAGACGAGGGGGATATCTATGAGAATCGGAATCGGCAGCGACCATGGCGGTTTCAACCATAAAGCAGCAATTATAAAGCATCTGGAGGATAAGGGTTATATAGTGACCGATTATGGAACACAGGCAGGAGAATCAGTGGATTATCCGGATGTAGCAGAAGCCGTTTGCAAGGCGTATCTTGGCGGCGAATTTGATTTAGGGATTCTGGTCTGTGGCACCGGAATCGGTATGAGCATAGCGGCAAATAAGGTCAAGGGGATTCGTGCAGCCCATGTGACCGATTGCTATAGCGCAAGAATGAGCAGAGAACACAATGATGCCAGAATTCTTTGTTTGGGCGAGAGAATCACCGGTGTCGATTTGGCGCTGGAAATTGTGGATGCCTATCTGAAAGCAGAGCATCAGGGCGGGCGTCACGCACGCAGAGTAGAAAAGATTACAAATCTTGAAGATTTGGATTAGGAAAAAGTGGAAAATCTGACACAAAAAGGCAGAAAATGAGAAAAATCCTTGCAGATTTTTCTTGTCTATGTTATGATATCCACAATGAAGAATTTTAAGAGCAATGAAAGGAGACTCAAGTCAATGAAGTACTCAAGTGAAGTTGAAAGTATGTGCCCGCTTGCCAAAGGCGCATATCACGGACCTGCACCCATTCCTCAGGAGGGTAAATGGACTCAGGTTAAAGAAATTAAAGAAATATCCGGTCTGACTCACGGTATCGGTTGGTGTGCTCCCCAGCAGGGAACCTGTAAACTGACCCTGAATGTTAAGGAGGGTATCATTCAGGAAGCACTGGTAGAGACCGTCGGCTGCAGCGGTATGACACACTCGGCTGCTATGGCATCCGAGATTCTGGTAGGTAAAACCCTGCTGGAGGCTATGAACACAGACCTGGTTTGTGATGCAATTAATACCGCAATGCGCGAACTGTTTTTGCAGATTATATACGGCCGTACACAGACGGCGTTTTCCGAAGACGGTTTGCCCATCGGTGCAGGCCTTGAGGACCTTGGTAAGGGTTTGAGAAGCCAGGTAGGTACCACCTATGCGACCTTGGAAAAAGGTCCGCGTTATTTGGAACTGGCAGAGGGTTACATCACCAAGATTGCTGTAGACAAGGATAACCAGATTACCGGTTATAAATTTGTGCATCTTGGCAAGATGATGGAGATGATTGGCAAAGGTATGGACGCCAACGAGGCTCTGGAAAAAGCCAGCGGTCAGTACGGCAGAGTGGATGATGCGGCAAAATTGATTGACCCGCGTCACGAATAAGATAGGAGGTAGCAAAATGGCTTTATTTGAAAGTTACGAGAGAAGAATTGACCAAATCAATGCAGAACTTAGCAAGCACGGCATTGCTTCCCTAGAAGAAGCAAAGCAGATTTGTGATGACAAGGGCATTGATGTATATAAGATGGTAAAAGATATTCAGCCTATCTGTTTTGAAAACGCTTGCTGGGCATATATTGTTGGTGCGGCAATCGCAATTAAGGATGGTGTGACCAACGCTGCAGATGCTGCTGAAAAAATCGGTTTGGGACTTCAGTCCTTCTGTATCCCCGGTTCTGTTGCTGATGACAGAAAGGTTGGTATCGGTCACGGTAACCTGGGAGCAAGACTTTTGAGAGAAGAAACCAAGTGTTTTGCATTCCTGGCAGGTCATGAATCCTTTGCAGCAGCAGAGGGAGCAATCGGTCTTGCAAAGAGTGCAAACAAAGCAAGAAAGGAAGATCTTAGGGTTATCCTCAACGGTCTTGGTAAGGATGCTGCACAGATTATTTCCAGAATCAACGGCTTTACTTATGTACAGACCCAGTTTGATTACTTTACCGGCGAGATTAAAGTGGTAAAAGAAATCGCTTACTCCGACGGTGAGAGAGCAAAGGTTCGTTGCTACGGCTCTGATGATGTTCGTGAAGGTGTTGCTATCATGCATCTGGAGGGTGTTGATGTTTCCATCACCGGTAACTCTACCAATCCCACCAGATTCCAGCATCCGGTTGCAGGCACCTACAAAAAGGAATGTATTGAACAGGGTAAAAAGTACTTCTCTGTTGCATCCGGCGGCGGTACCGGCAGAACTCTGCATCCTGATAACATGGCAGCAGGTCCTGCATCCTATGGCATGACTGATACCATGGGCCGTATGCACTCTGATGCACAGTTTGCAGGTTCTTCTTCTGTTCCTGCCCATGTGGAAATGATGGGACTTATCGGAGCAGGTAACAACCCAATGGTTGGTATGACCGTTGCAGTTGCTGTTGCAGTCGAAGAAGCAATGAAGAAATAAGAAATGATACAAAAAAGACCTGAACAAATGTTCAGGTCTTTTTTTGTATGGCACACCTTGTGTTAAAAATCAAGCAGAGTTTTACTGCTTTTTGTAGA
>JAZOWR010000378.1:0-2468 GCA_045659345.1 Ructibacterium sp. | reverse complement strand
ACGTTTAATCTTTATCCGTATCGCTGGAGAAATTGCACAGATACGGAACTTAAAGAACGGATTCAGCTTTATGACGGACATGAAGTTGCCAATCATTCTTATAGTCATTTCAAAACCCTTCCCTATTTGGACCAACACAATGTGATTCAAGCGGGTGAAACAATAGACAGCGACCATGAATGGACAGAAGAAGAGGCTCTCAAACAAATCCAATTTGGAAATGAGGTGCTTAAAGATTGGTTTGGATATGCAATGCGAGGATTTGTATATCCGGGCGGCTATCCGGAAGAGTATCGTTCTTCCATGAAAACATATATGAAAAACAACGGAATTGTCTATGCAAGACCGGTAGCGGTATCCAAGAATTTTGAACTGCCCACGGATTGGCTTGGCTGGAAAAACACCTGTAAATCCGAAAATGTGGGAGAGTTTATTGATTTCTATTTTTCGTTGAATCCGGGAGAATTGAAAGTGTTTTCTGTTTGGGGACATTCTCAGGATTTAAGCACCTATGAAACATGGGATGTTTTTGAGGACTTGTGCTTAAAAATACAACAAAATACTGATACAATCTGGAATCCTACTAATATTGAACTTTATGATTATATCAAAGCGACGGAGCAGTTAGAAATCACGGATACTGTTGTAACAAACCGCTCTGACCAGACAGTTTATTTACGCATAAACAATCAAAAGGTCAGATTATTGCCAAACGAAAGTTATTCCAAATAAAAAAACGCCGGAATTCAAAAGAATTCCGGCGTTTAGCGTAATCAGCGAAGCTGATATCTGCGAAACAACCGTGGCTTGTTTCGCAAAAAGGAGAAAGCAAGCGGGGAATAAGGATTGTGAAAAGCAATCCGAACAAAGAGCGCAGCTTTTGACGCACGGTAGAGTTCAAATTGGTAAAAAGCAAGAAATAGAGCGAAATCCATCGTGGATTTCGCTCTATTTAATATGTTGTCCTAAAGAGTGCCAATCAACCTTGGCATGACTTTTTATTTCAGCCCGAGCGGACAATTTACAATACATTTTTCGCCTGTTACAGGGCGGAATTTCAAGACGGGATCCATTGTAAGGAGTGCTTCTTCAAGATTTTTAGCGGTTATGGTTTCGGGGCATGGTACATCGGTATAATTTCCGGTGTACATATTGCCTTCTTCGCTTACAAGAGAGAATTTGGTTGCCCAATCACAACGATTCGCATCGGCAGGGAGATATGTAATCTTCTTGCCTGCAATGTTAAGTTCGGTAAGTGCTTCTTTCTTAAGTGCACCTGTGGGACATGCGGTAAGGCATCTTTCGCAACCGGCACACGCCTTTGCAAGACCTTCTTTAACCGCATCACTTTCAAGGTCTGCGTTGGTGACAATGGCAACAAAACGCTGATGAATACCAAATTCTTCGGTTTCAACCGAGCCGTTTAAGGTCATTTTGCCAAGACCTGCCGCAACCGCTTCAAGGGCGTTGCAGGTTGCGCCGTTAAACTGACCTCGGGGACTTCCGACGGTTGAACCTGCACCGGTAAGGTTGTGGGTGTATACCGCTTCATAGCCAAGTGCATTAAGCGCACGGCATATGGAATAAGCCAGATGACCTGTAAGACGGTTTACCTCGTACTGTGTAAACACATAAGGTCCTACAGCCTCTGCGGGGGGCTTGCCCAAACGTTCAACAGGTGTTTCGGGGTAGTGCATACCCATAACAATAACCGATTTTGCATCTGCAAGCAAATCCTTTGTGGTTGTAAATACGCGTTTGTGTTCGGATACAACCGGGTCAAAAGGCATCATACGGGTGTTTTTATCTAAAACGCTGAACAACGTTTCGCCTTTATGAATTTCGCGGAGCTGTTCCGTTATGGCATCAATGGTTTCTGCGCAAGCAACACCAAAGAGGTCTGCTCCCTTTTCTTTTGCAAGATTTTTCAGCTGATTTTTAATATCATCGGCAGCATCCATTGCACAGATATCTGTAACTGCCATATCAGTAAAGGGTGCACTTGCAAGAATGAGAGAGGTAATCACAAATGTGTTTTCGGTTTCCTGCACACCGCAAAGTTCCTTGAACGCCTTATGGTCAAGAGAGCATTTCGGCAGTGCGGTATAGCCTAAGTTTTCAAGCTCACGGCACATATCCAGTTCGGTAAAATCGCAGTTAAAGCGTGCAATACGGGCATAACTGTCTATTGCATCGGCTTTAACTTTATGGTTGCTGTCAAAGTTTTCGATATGTTCAAGACTTGAATTGTGGTCAATTTTTGAGCCATCCGGAATCTGATAACGGGATGTAATTAAAATTGCACCAACGCCATCGGGAAGTTCTTTTTTGATGTCGATGTTTGCTTTTTCAAGGCTTTCGGGCGAAATGAAGTGAACGCTGTCAATGTCCCAGTTTTGTGCATGAATAAGCAGCTTGTCATAAACACTGCGATGCACGGGAAGGTCGGACGGCGTGATATGGCGTTT
>JAZOWR010000377.1:0-3825 GCA_045659345.1 Ructibacterium sp. | reverse complement strand
AAAAAAGAATTTTGTGAAACGCTCAAAATCAAAACGGAACTGGATTTAAGAGGTGCACAGGAATTTGCAGGTGACGAAAAATCTGTTGCAGGAGATTCTGTTCAGCGTATTCAGATGCCGTACAGACCATATTATGAAGTGTTTGAAGAACCGAACAGAAGCCAACTCGTTAAAATTATGGAGTTATTCGCAAACAAAGAAAACTATCCCGTTTACATGCATTGCATGGGCGGTGCGGACAGAACACAGATGATTTCTATGTTTTTGCGTGCGATTGTCGGGGAATCGGATGAAATGATGCATTTGGATTATGAACTTACATCATTTTCCATTTACTCGGCAGGTGTTTCCGAAGGGGTTGCTGCGAGAGGCTTCAGAAGCAGAAACGGCAGTTGGTATGTGAATTTCTTAAAACGCCTTGAGCCCTTTGGCGAAGGAAAATCTCTTTCAGAAAAGCTTGTTGCATTTATGATGGATTGCGGTGTTACGAAAGAGTGTATTGATTCGATAAAAAAGATTATAAAAAAATAACATGCTTCGGGTTGTCTCAAAATGATGCAACCCGAATGCTTTTTGGAGGCTATTTCTTGATGAGAAATTTGATAACTTGGGTAGTTATTTTAAGTATAGTTCTGTCTATTTGTTCGCCTGCGTTGTTCATATCGGCAAGCACAACAGATTTCGAACCATTTAAAATAACCGTAACAAGAACAGGATATTCCGGAAGTTATAAGCGTGTTTTAATAGAAAATGCGTTTGGATTTAATCCTTCGGCAAATCAGCTTGTCGGGTGCTTCCTTAATGGTACGGTTACTTATTCGGGGTCAGAGGATTGTTCGAAGCAGATTGTTTTTAAAAATGTAGAAGTTGAACAACAACCTGCGCGCACAGACGGAAAAATCGCATTGGATTTTTTAGTGCCGAGCGGATACACCATTTTTATGGGGACAACCGAAGATGCCAACTATGTATGGGATTTGACTGTTTCGACAGAACCGCAAGAGGTTGAAGCGGATGGATGTACTTTTTTTGTGACACCCGACATGTTCGAAAAACGATTGGGCAGTTTTACGATTACAACAGATGGTTCCTATGATGTTTTATACATCAAGAATAACAGAACAGAGGATGCAGTGGCGGCGGTTGACGTTCCGGTTGACGGCACATATGCTGTGTACAGTTTCACAAAAGATTATTCATTCTTGCTTACAGGCACGCGCTATGTAGATGTTTCTATTGACGGTACACATATGAAACTTGCAGGTAAGCATGGTTCGGCCGGCTTTGCCTGGGAGAAAATAGGGGAGGTTTCGTTATCTGCAGAAAAAAGTGCGGTTATAACATTTCATGCCGGAAGTTCTGGAAGCTATTCCAAAACAGCGGCATTAATGTTTACGACAGAAGAAAATTCTGTTCCGACAGAAACAAACGAAGAGCTTAATGCTCTGTTTACTGAAAACAAAGCAATTGCAGGAAAATATCCGCTTTCTGACAATGCAACAAATATGTATTTGCATTACACCGATTTTAATAGTGATATGGGTACATGGGTGTATGGCTCTGATGACGGATATTTGTTTGGTAAAAGAGACCAAGAAGAAAATTTGAAACCGGCAACGGCTTTGATAAATGTGCCCCAAGAAGGTGTGTATTATGTTTGGGGATGTGCAAAGGATTACAGTTTAAATAATCAGGGGAGCCGGTTTGCACATATATCGGTAGACGGCGAACAGCTGCCTTTCAGTATCGGACAACATGGTGCAACAGAAAATACGGGAGCATCAGGCACTTTCGGATGGACTTTAGCAGGAAGTGTATATCTGTCTTCCGGCGAACACACCATCGGAGTTGAAGATACCTCTTGTAATTATGCAAGAGTTAAAGGGGTGTTTTTGACAACGGATGCTATTTTTAACGGATTTAAGCAGGGGAATGTAACGGAAGCTTTAAAGTACCCTGCAACGATAATTGATGGTGTTCTTGATGTATCCGGCTTTGAAACGATAGATGATACTGTAAGTTACACCATTAAGAATCGAACGGATGAGGAATTGAAAAACTTGTCTGTTATTACTGCCCTATACAATGATGAGGGAGAAATGGTTGGAAATCATATAGCAGACTTTCAGGACATTTCTGCATATACAAGTCTTGAAAAGACAGATGTAAAGCTTTATCCTACAAAAAATTGGACTTTTGGGAAAATTATGTTGTGGAACAGCATGGATGGAATGAAACCGCTGAAAGAGCCGTTAGATTTTCCTTTTACCCCTAACGATGGAGCAACAGGAATGGTCTCTGCATTTCCCGCTTATGCACTTGAGCAAAATGACCCCATAGAGTCGGTAACACTTGAAAATGAACAGACAAAAGTTGTGTTTTATAAAGTTCCTACTTCCAAAGGACAAGTGGTGCAGAATGAGATTTATGCTAAAGACACGGATGGAGAATGGGTAAAAACCAACACAAGAGAAGAACCGCTCGGACATTTTTTATTGAGAGCTGATCAGGCTTCCTGCACAGTTTCCGAAGATAAGATGGTTTTTGAAACAGAGCACACCGCAAATGATAGTTCTACCATTTCGTACAAAGGTGAAAATCCGTATTTGGCAGGTCTTGGAAAGTGGCTTATTCCGGTAGGATATGTAAAGAATGATAATACCGTGACTTTACAATTTGCGGATGCAAATGAAGCGACGGTTTCGGTGGTTTGGAGCTTAGAAAGTGATAATCCGGCACCATTGGTTTCGGCAACGATTACAGCACACGATGACGGGTATTATTCTCTTGCATCCTTTGAGGGCGGAGAATTTAGCGAAAGCGAATATTCTGACGCAGTTGCACCATTCCGTGTGATTGGCAAAAGAGTGCACAAAGAAATCTGTTCATTGAATGAACAGTTTTTGTTCACACCCATGGGATGCTACACATTGAATGAAAATAACGCATACGCTTCCACACCTGTAACAAAAGGAATTGTGGCAGACCCTGATTATATTCCGTTGCGTTGGGTGTATCAGGACAACACTTTGTTCGGTATTAACATGAAAACACCCGAAGGCGCACACAGAGGAACATTGTTCGCTCCTAATATGGGAAGTGAAGAATCAGCACTTGTTGCCGACCAGTCATATACCGTCAAATACCGTGTAATTAGTTCAGTTTCCGACTGGTTTGATAATTACAAATTTGTCGCACAGGAATTGTTTGATGTAAAGGATTATCGTCAAAATACATATGCAACTTTAAATGAGGCAATTTTCAACACCAGAGAACTTGTGCTTGATGATACATATGGCGGATGGAGCCAGGATATGATGGGGCATTACAACATGGAGGCAATTCACACAGTTTCGAGTGCAAACCCCATGCAGGCTTTACAGGATTATTTATTGTCTGATGACCAGGAAATGCTCGAAAGAAGAGCGATTCCTACCATTGCTTCTTTCTTAACTCGTCGGGATTTGCATTTTAACCCTGCTAATAAAGAATTTGGTTCAACAACCAACTGGGTAGAACGCGAAAAAGAACCCGACAGTATTGGATATCCCAGCACTTCATACAATGCTAATGTAACAGCGGGTCTTTATGAAATGACCGGAGGAAATGTCCCGTATCTCTATGAATTAGGTTTACAAAAAGGTGAAAAGGATGTATATTCGGGATACAGTTCTATTGCACCGTTTTCAAACAAGCTAAATCAATATTTGTACACGGATGAAGAAATTTATCTGGAACAAGCAGTTGAAATGGCAGACGAATATTTGGAAAATGTTGTTTATGCAGACAAAACAGAACTTCCAGAATGGAAAGATTTTGTCTACA
>JAZOWR010000376.1:0-2548 GCA_045659345.1 Ructibacterium sp. | reverse complement strand
ATTTTTATACTATAATCTATTATACATTGTATCGTTATTTGAAACAAGCTTTATCAAGAATTTTTTATTATTCTGTTAACTTTTTATGAATAAAACAAAAAACACTCTTGCTTTTTTTCCAGAGATTGGATATAATAAATGAGAAATAAACAGTTTTACAGGAGGTGAAACGAAATGCAGGAAATAGTTGCTATGATCCCTATGATTCTGATTTTTGTAGTTTTTTATTTTGTTTTGATTCGTCCACAGAAGAAAAAGGAAAAGAAACTGCGTGAAATGATTGCGGCATTGAAGATAGGCGATGAGGTTGCGTCTATCGGAGGCATTCACGGTAAGATTACCCGTATCAAGGACGACATCTTTGTTCTGGAAAGCGGCGTTGGTACTACCAAATCCTTTATTTCTATTGAGCGTAATGCAATCAGCCGTTTGATTAAGGCTTCTACTGCTGATAAAGAGGTAGAACCTTTGATGGACGGACCGGAAGAAACACAAGAGGCGTAAGACATATTTCTGCTTTCCAAAGCATATTCTGTATCAACATCTGATATGCTTAAGGAGGGGAGAAATTTGACCAAAGAATTGCCCGGCGAAAACAGTATCTTTGATGTGGTGTATGCCATAAAGAATGTTTTTGTCAGTTTCCTGGTTACAGCTGTGTTGCTTTTTCTTTCTGCAATTGCCGTGACCTATCTTTCGGCACCTGAATCCGTAATTGATGCAGTTGTCCTTGTGGTGACAGCGTTTTGCGTCTTCTGGGGCGGGTTCCGTGCATCTCGTCATTTGGGAAGGCAGGGTTTGCTTTCCGGTGCAATTTCGGGAATGGTCTATGTGGTGATGCTTTATTTGATAGGGTCATTGGTTTTTGGTAAACTGACCTTTGCGTCCCACACCATGCTGTCTATGATGATTGGCATAGGCTGCGGCGCGATTGGCGGAATCATTGGAGTAAATACCAAGAAAAGACGCAGATAAAAATGGAAATGGAAAGCGGCCGCCTGATGAAGGGCGGCCGCTTAGCATGTTAAAAAAATCTAACATTTTTCAAGAACCCCTTGACTTGTGAAAATGGAAGGGGTATAATAATGCGGTTATGATATGTTTGTCATATCGACTCGATTTGTCAAAGGATTAGTCTGTTCCCGTCTTATGGAACGGATGTTTAACAAATAACAAGTAGAGATTCTACAAAAGGAGGAAACAAAGTGTCCAGAAGTATTGTAAAATTCGCAGCCATTCTTTTGGTAATTGCAGCACTTTTTTATGTTGGACTTTATGGTCTTGACATAACGGACAAGGTTCAATTCCCCGGTATCATGGATGAAGTCGGTATCACCCAGGGTCTTGACCTCAAGGGCGGAACGGTTATCGTGTACCGTGCACAAACCGAGGAAGCCACAGATGATGATATGAATACGGTAGTCAGCATGCTCCGTACCCGTTTGGACGGACAAGGGTATACCGAGGCAACCCTGACCCGTCAAGGTACTGACAAGGTTCGTGTAGAGCTTCCTGATGTACAGGATGTACAAAAGGCGGTAGAAACCTTGGGTTCTACTGCAGAGCTGATTTTTGCCGAAACCGTTGCACAAGACCCCAATGACGCATCTAAGGTTGTGGTAGAAAAACAGGTTATGACCGGTAAAGAGGTTAAAAATGCAGTTGCAGAATACGGTCAGACCGAACAGGGAATGAAAAAAAGCTCCCACTTTATTAGTCTTGAGTTGACCGACGAAGGACGGGAAAAGTTCTCTGAGGCAACCGGAAGACTGGTAGGTAAGCCTATTTACATTATTATGGATGGTCAGATTCTTTCTGCTCCGACCGTGCAGAGTAAGATTGACAGCAGCACATGTGTGGTTACCGGTGAATTTGCGCCGGAGGATGCAAAAGCACTTGCTGCCAATATTAAGTCCGGTCAGTTGCCGTTCTCTCTGGAACAGGTTGAAGTTCGTACAGTCAGCGCAACGCTGGGTGAAGAGGCGCTTGGCAACGCAGTCAAGGCAGGTATCATCGGCTTGATTCTGGTGCTTTTGTTTATGCTTATCATGTACCGTATTCAGGGTCTGATGGCGGACTTTGCTTTGCTTGGCTATCTGGCAATCATCTTTATTATTCTTGCAAATGCGCATGTAAATTTGACTCTGCCGGGTATTGCAGGTATTATTCTGTCAGTTGGTATGGCGGTGGATGCAAATGTTGTTATTTTTGAGCGCGTTAAAGAGGAATTAAAGCTTGGCAAGACGGTACGCAGTGCGGTAGATGCCGGCTTTAACCGTGCACTGTCTGCGGTTATCGCCTCCAACATTACCACCATTATTTCTGCGGTAATTCTTTGGGCGTTTGGTACCGGTACCATTAAAGGATTCGGACAGACCTTGTTCATCGGTATTGTAGTTTCTATGATTTCTGCTATCTTTATCACCAAGTTCCTGCTCAAGCAGACCATCGGTATGAATATTAAAAATATCTGCTTGTTTGGTGTTAGGAAGAAATCGGAAACCGAAACCCTGGAAGGAGGCAAAGCATAATGTTTGTAAAGAAAAAA
>JAZOWR010000375.1:0-2768 GCA_045659345.1 Ructibacterium sp. | reverse complement strand
AAACAGAACAGCCCCATCTTGGAAAGCTATAAACTCTTTGATGTATATCAGGGAGAACAAGTGGGTGCAGGGAAAAAGAGCGTGGCGTATTCCTTAAGCTTTAGAGCAGACGACAGAACTCTAACCGATGAAGAGGTCAATGCCGTAATGGATAAAATCTTAAGTGCGCTGCGGCAAGAACTTGGTGCCGAACTTCGATAAGTTAAAAAAGAAAGGATGATTTCCAATGGAAGAAAATAACATGATGCATACCATGAAATTTAATGTGGCGTCTGAGCGTCCCATGCAGCCGAGAGAAATCCTCCTGCGTGTGCATAACGCGTTGACCGAGAAAGGTTATAACCCAATCAACCAAATTGTTGGATATATCCTTTCCGGTGACCCGTCCTATATCACCTCTCATGATGGTGCAAGGAGTCTGATTCGCAGACTCCAGAGGGACGAAATTCTGGAAGAATTGGTAACCTTTTATGTAACCCATAAGTAAGAAAAAAAGCAGATGTATCATGATGCATCTGCTTTTTGCTTGTGGAAAAGATATTGACAAATATGGGGAATTGTTGTAAAATGAGGATACTTAAATTTTATAAAAAAGGGGAGTTTATAATGAAAAAAGTTCTTTTACTTACATTGGCAGTTATGATGATTGTTTCCCTGTTTGCAGGTTGCGGTCAACAGGCGCAGCAGGCAGAGGGAGAAGTGCTGACAATGGCAACCAATGCGGCATTCCCGCCGTATGAATTCTACGAGAATGAAACCATCGTTGGTATCGATGCAGAAATTGCAGGCAAAATTGCTGAAAAACTGGGCATGAAACTGGAGATTATCGACACCGAGTTTGGCTCCATTGTTGCAGGCGTGCAGACCGGTAAGTATGATATGGGTATGGCAGGTATGACCGTAACCGATGAGAGAAAAGAAAGCGTTGACTTTACCGCTTCTTATGCAACCGGTATTCAGTCCATCATTGTGACGGATGAATCTGTCATTGCTACCCTGGATGATTTGTCCGGTAAAAAGATTGGTGTTCAGCAGGATACCACCGGTCATATCTATGCGGCAGATGAGTTTGGCGATGACATGGTAATTCCTTTTAATAAGGGCGCAGATGCAGTTGCGGCACTCAAGACCGGTAAGGTTGATTGTGTTATTATTGACAACGAACCTGCAAAATCTTTCGTTGCTGCAAACGAGGGATTGAAGATTTTGGATACTGACTACGCAGTTGAGGATTATGCAATTTGTATTGCAAAGGGAAACACTGAACTGCTGGAGAAGGTAAACAAGGCATTGGATGAACTGATTGCTGACGGAACCGTTAAGGCAATCGTTGATAAGTATATCAGCGCTGAATAATGCATTGCAAAAAGACGGCGGTGTAAAACACCGCCGTTTTTTATAGCGTTTAAGAAGAATTTAGGAGTTGATTTTTTTGAGCCTGAAAGAACAGTTCGTTCTGAACTTTGTGGAGGACTCTCGCTGGAAGTATCTGATGAACGGCTTGCTTAATACATTGACCATCACCATCTTTGCCCTGCTTTTGGGTGTAGTGATAGGAATTGTTGTTGCAATGATTCGTACAACCTATGATAAAACAAGAGAGAGTATGAAAAAGCGGAATAAAATTGGTTACGGAATTTTTTCTGTTATTAATTTTATCTGTAAAATCTACCTGACTGTAATTCGGGGAACCCCGGTTGTGGTTCAACTGCTGATTGCTTACTTTATTGTTTTTGCCTTTTCCAATGATGGTATTATGGTAGCGTCAATTGCTTTTGGTATCAATTCGGGGGCCTATGTAGCAGAGATTCTTCGCGGTGGCATTATGTCCATTGATATCGGTCAGTTTGAGGCAAGCAATTCTCTGGGATTTAATTATATACAAACCATGATCTATGTCATTATTCCCCAGGTAATCAAAACCGTGCTCCCCACATTACTAAACGAAATGATAGCCTTGATTAAAGAGACATCCATTGCCGGCTATGTCGGTATCATGGATCTGACCAAGGGCGGCGATATTATTCGCGGCAGAACCTTTTCGGCATTCATGCCTTTGCTTGCGGTTGCGGCAATTTATCTGCTGATTGTATCGTTTTTGACCTTCCTGTTGGGTAAGGCAGAGAGGAGGCTCAGAAAGAGTGAGCGATAATACTATTATCAAGACAGAAAATCTCTGTAAATATTATAGCGAAACGATTCACGCGCTTGAGAATGTCAATGCAGAGATAAAAAAAGGTGAGGTTGTTGTAGTAATCGGACCGTCTGGTTCGGGCAAATCTACCTTTTTGCGGTCTTTGAATATGATTGAGCCGGCAACATCCGGTAAGGTTATTTTTAACGGTACTGATATTATGAGTGCCAAGGTCAATATCAATTTACATCGACAGAAGATGGGAATGGTATTCCAGCATTTTAACGTGTTTCCTCACATGACCCTTCTTAGAAATATGACCATCGCACCGATGAAGCTTCTTAAAAAGTCTAAAGAGGAGGCAGAAAAGACAGCGATGGAACTGCTAAAGAGGGTTGGACTTGAGGATCGAGCCGATGCATATCCGTCCCAACTTTCCGGGGGCCAGAAACAAAGAGTTGCAATTGTCCGCGCACTCTGTATGAATCCCGAGGTTATGCTTTTTGACGAGCCGACATCTGCACTTGACCCTGAGATGGTCGGCGAGGTTTTGTCAGTCATGAAACAGCTGGCAGAAGAGGGAATGACCATGGTTGTTGTCACCCATGAAATGGGATTTGCCAAAGAGGTAGCA
>JAZOWR010000374.1:0-3775 GCA_045659345.1 Ructibacterium sp. | reverse complement strand
CGGTAAGCTTTTTGCCTATGAATGGTATGGAGCAGAGCCTGACATCATTACTCTGGCAAAAGGTCTGGGCGGCGGTGTACCGATTGGTGCGTTCCTTGCCAAAGAGAGGGTTGCGGCGGCGTTTACCCCCGGTGACCACGGGACTACCTTTGGCGGGAATCCGTTGGCAACCAGAGCCGGCATGGTGGTTTTGGACGAGCTTTTACATAACGGGGTTCTTACCAATGCTGCAGAAATGGGCGATTACTTTAAACAAAAACTGGAAAGCATAAAGAGTGATAAAATTGCAATGGTCCGCGGCAAGGGCTTGATGATTGGAGTAGTTTTTTCTGATGATATTGCAAAGGAAGTCGGTGCTGCGCTAAGAGAAAACGGATATATTGTCGGCGTAGTTGGAACCAAGGTGCTTCGTCTGGTGCCGCCGCTGATTGTCACCAAGGCAGATATTGATGCGCTTGTCGAGGCGCTCGATAGGGTGCTTTTATAGAAAGGAAGAAGAAACCATGAAACATTTTATCAGTATCCATGACATTACCTGTCAGGAATTCAATGAATTGATGGAACTGGCACTCAAACTGAAAAAGGACCAGAAAGCTGGCATCAAAAATACCCCGCTGGAGGGTAAAACCCTGGGTATGATTTTCACCAAATCCTCTACCCGTACCCGTATCTCCTTTGAAGTAGGGATGTATCAGCTGGGCGGTCATCCTATGTATCTCAATGCCAACGATATGCAGCTTGGCAGAGGCGAGAGCATCTATGATACTGCCAATGTAATGAGCCGGTTTGTGGATGGCATCATGATCCGTACCTATGATCATCAGGATGTACTGGACCTTGCAAGATTCGGTTCGGTTCCGGTGATTAATGCCCTGACCGATCATCTTCATCCATGTCAGGCAATGGCAGATTTGATGACGGTATATGAACATAAGGGTAAGCTAAAGGGATTAAAACTTGCCTATGTAGGTGATGGCAACAATGTAGCACATTCTTTGCTCTATGCCTGTGCCAAAGCGGGAATGGATATGTCGGTGGCAACCCCAAAGGGTTATGAGTGCGATGCAGAGGTGGTAGCAAACGCCAAAGAAGATGCCAAAGAAACCGGCGCAACCATCCTGACCTGCTATGACCCTGAGGAAGCGGTGAAAGATGCCGATGTAGTCTGCACCGATACCTGGACCAGTATGGGACAGGAGGCAGAAAAGGCAGAACGGGTGAAGATTTTCCAAGCCTATCAGGTAAACAAGGAATTGTTCGGCCTTGCCAAGGATGATGCTATTTTCATTCACTGTCTGCCGGCATACCGTGGTTATGAGGTTACCGAAGATATCATTGATGGACCGATGTCGGTCATATTTGACGAAGCAGAAAACCGTCTGCACGCCCAAAAAGCTATCATGGTCAAGCTGATGGCAGATTAAGGGGGAAGAGATATGGAAAACTTATACGCCTTTGAGGTAAAGCGCGCCACGGAAGAGGATATTCCTGCCATTCACAAAATCACCAAGGATGCCTTTTTAAAATATTGTGAAATGGCAAATCTGGACTATAACATTGAGGCGTTAAATGAGACCTTTGACGATATCCGTAGGGATATTGAAACCAAAAATGTCTTTGTGGTTCGGATTGATGACGAACCCGTAGGTGCGGTCCGTATTGAGATGCTGGGAAACGGCGAAGCATATCTAAGCTGTTTTGCCGTAGGTTCCAGCAACCGAAACAACGGTATCGGTAAGATTTTAATGCGGGTGGTGGATAAGGTGATGAAGCAGAACGGAATTAAGATTCTTCGTCTGCACACCGCATCCAATGTTGCGGCAACCATTCGTTTTTATTACGGCAGAGGCTTCTATATCGCAAGCGTAGAAAACAGCCGTGGCTATCCCAGAGCCGAACTGATTAAGGAATATAACTAGAAAGGGGTTCTCATTCATGAAGATAAAAGAACTTTTTACCACACAACCCGCTGACGGAGCGCAGGTTTCGGTCAATGGCTGGGTGCGCACGCTTAGAGTATCCAAAAACTTTGGATTCATCGAGCTCAACGACGGTTCCTATTTTAAAAATGTACAGGTGGTCATTGAGCAGGACAGACTCAGCAATTTTGTTGAGGTTTCCAAGCAGAATGTAGGTGCGGCGCTTCGGGTCAAGGGCACACTGGTGCTGACTCCGGATGCTAAACAACCGTTTGAGATTAAGGCAGATGCCATTGAGATTGAGGGAGCAAGTTCTCCGGAATATCCGCTCCAGAAAAAGCGGCATTCCTTTGAATATCTGCGTACCATTCCGCATCTTCGGGCAAGAACCAACACTTTTTCTGCGGTATTTCGGGTTCGGTCGTTGGTGGCGTATGCCATTCACAAATTCTTTAATGAGCGTGGCTTTGTCTATGTTCACACCCCACTGATTACCGGGAGCGACTGCGAGGGAGCGGGAGAAATGTTTCAGGTTACCACTCTGGATGTGGCAAACCCTCCCCGTACCGAGGACGGTGCAATTGATTACAGCAAGGACTTCTTTAATAAGCACACCTCTTTGACCGTCAGCGGCCAGCTGGAGGGCGAGGACTTTGCTATGGCGTTTGGGGATATCTACACCTTTGGACCCACCTTCCGTGCCGAGAATTCCAACACCACCCGTCATGCGGCTGAGTTCTGGATGATTGAGCCGGAGATTGCGTTTGCTGATTTAAAGGACAACATGCAGTTGGCAGAGGATATGCTCAAATTTATTATTCGGTATGTGCTGGAGCAAGCGCCGGAGGAGATGCAGTTCTTTAACAACTTTGTGGACAAGGATCTTTTGGAGCGCCTTGACAATGTGGTTAGCAATGAATTTGGGCATGTGACCTATACCGAGGCAATTGAGCTTCTGAAAAAGAGCGGTAAGGATTTTGAGTATCCGGTTTCCTGGGGTATGGACCTGCAAACCGAGCATGAGCGTTACCTCACCGAGGAAATCTTCAAAAAACCGATTTTTGTCACCGATTATCCTAAGGAAATTAAGGCGTTTTATATGCGTCTCAATGATGACGGAAAGACGGTTGCGGCAATGGATTGCCTGGTTCCCGGTATTGGAGAGATTATCGGCGGCAGCCAGAGAGAAGAGCGGTTGGATGTACTCACCGCCAGAATGGCAGAAATGGGACTTGATGAAAAGGACTATGCGCATTATCTGGATTTGCGTCGGTTTGGCGGCAACAAGCACGCCGGCTATGGATTGGGCTTTGAGCGTGCCATTATGTATCTGACAGGTATGAGCAACATTCGTGATGTTCTGCCTTATCCAAGAACCGTCAATAGTCTGTATTAGGAGAGAGAGTATGTTTTTTGGAATGGAACTATGGCGGATTATCCTGATTGCGGTACTGATTTTTCTTGTGGTTAAGCGTGCCAATATTGTAGCAAGCTTTGCAAAAAGCAAGTATAACAAACGGGAATATCCTAAGGCAATGAAACTGTTTCAGCTGGCAGATAAGGTGGGAAACCTCAGTGTCAAGAATAAAATGCTGCTTGGCTATGTCTGTCTCCGCTGCGGTGAACTAAACGAGGCAAGAAAGCACCTGAATCTGTGCAAGGGAATGATTCCCCGCGGAAAGCCCGAGCGGAATCAGGTCAAAAACCTGCTCGCACTGGTGAACTGGAAAGAGGGGAACCTCCCGGAAGCGATTGAAATGCTGGAAGAAATTCTAGAAGATGATTACCGCAACAGTTCTGATCCAGCGCGGAAGCTCATTGATGAGCCACGCAAACAGGAAGGAGGCAATATAGCC
>JAZOWR010000373.1:0-2265 GCA_045659345.1 Ructibacterium sp. | reverse complement strand
GTATGGCGTGGGTTGCCACGGCAGAACTGGCGGCGGCAGTTGCCAACGCCGGCGGTGCAGGACTGATTGCGGCAGGGAATGCTCCGGCAGAGTATGTGAGAGAGCAGATCCGAAAGGCAAGAGAAATGACTGATAAAACCTTTGGTGTTAATGTCATGCTCATGTCCCCGTATGCAGAGGAAGTGATGCAGATGCTCCTAGAGGAAAAGGTTAAACTGGTTACAACCGGAGCGGGAAATCCGGCAAAATATATTCCTGCACTGAAAGAGGCGGGAACAGTTGTGATTCCTGTCATTCCCAGCGTGGCACTGGCACAGAAGATGCAGAAAAGCGGTGCAGATGCCGTTGTGGCAGAAGGCTGTGAGGCAGGCGGCCATATTGGAGAATTGACCACCATGACTTTGATTCCTATGGTAGCAGACGGGGTGGAAATTCCGGTGATTGCTGCCGGAGGAATTGCAGATCGCCGCGGAGTGCTTGCTGCGTTTGCGCTGGGAGCAGAGGGCGTTCAGGTAGGAACTCGATTTATCTGTTCGGATGAATGTACTGTTCACCCCAATTATAAAAACATGGTGGTTCATGCAAAGGACCGTGACGCTGTAGTAACCGGACGCAGTACCGGACATCCGGTAAGAACACTGAAGAATAAGGCAACCAGGCTCATGGATAAACTGGAACAAGAGGGCAATCTTGAGGAGTTTGAGAAGATTGGCATGGGCGCTTTGCGGGCTGCTGTGGTAGACGGTGATACCGAGATGGGAAGCGTTATGGCGGGACAGAGTGCCGGTTTGGTCCACGATATTAAGCCTTGCACAGAAATTGTCAAGGAAATGTTTGAAGGTATTATATTTTAAGCAGAGGATGATTGGAATATGAAAATAGCGTTTTTATTCTCCGGTCAAGGAGCACAAACGATTGGGATGGGCAAGGAACTGTGTGAAAACATTCCTGCATGTGATGCGGTCTTTTGTGAAGCCTCCGAGGCACTGGGAATGGATATCAAACACATGATTTTTGACGGTGATAATGAAACACTGATGATAACCGAGAACACCCAACCGGCAATTCTTACGATGTCCATTGCTGCGCTCAAGGCGGTGGAAACGCTGTGAATTAAGCCGGATGTGGTTGCAGGACTTAGTCTTGGTGAATATTCTGCCCATGTAGCGGCGGGTAGCCTTAGCTTTCAAGAGGCGGTCAAACTGGTTCGACTCCGTGGCAAATATATGCAGGAGGAGGTTCCTGTTGGCGTTGGAGGCATGGCGGCGATCATTGGCTTGGATGCAGAATCCGTGCGTGAGATTTGTGCGGTTGCCTCTGAAAAAGGGATTGCAGAGCCTGCAAACTTTAACTGTCCGGGACAGATTACCGTAGCCGGAGAGGTTCAGGCGGTAGAATATGCCTGCGAGCTTGCCAAAGAAAAAGGCGCAAAGAGAGCCATGATGCTTCCGGTCAGTGCCCCTTTTCATACCAGTATGCTCAAGGGTGCAGGTGACAAACTTGCCAAGGCATTAGAGGGCGTAGAGTTTTCTGATTTGCAGATTCCGTTGATTACCAATGTGACGGCGGATTATGTGTCAGATAAAGATGCAATCAAGGATTTGCTGATTCGGCAAATATCCTCGTCGGTACTTTTTGAAGACAGCATAAAGAGAATGATTGCTGACGGAGTGGATACCTTTGTGGAAATCGGTCCGGGGAAAGCACTGAGCGGATTTGTAAAAAAGATTAGCAAAGAAGTTGCAGTTTATAATGTAGAGGATATGGCATCTCTTGCCAAACTGCAAGAGATGGGAGGATAAATGGATGGAATTTCAGAATCGTACGGTCATAGTCACCGGAAGTACGCAAGGCATCGGGCGTGAAATTGCGTTGAAGTTTGGGTTAGAGGGTGCCAATGTAGTTGTAAATGGAAGCAATCGTGTGGCTGCGGAACAAGTGGTAGCAGAGATTGAGGCAGGTGGAGGCAAAGCCGCATGCTTTCTCTGTGATGTATCCGGCGCAGAAGAAGCCAAAAAGCTGGCGGAGTTTACCCTTGCAACCTTTGGGTCGATTGATGTTATTGTCAACAATGCGGGCATTACAAGGGATAACTTAATTATGCGGATGAGCGAAGAAGATTGGGACAGCGTCCTTTCCGTGAACCTAAAGGGAGCATTTAATCTGATTCAGGCATCAGCAAAAACCCTGACCAAGCAACGAAGCGGCTGCATTATTAATATGACCTCTGTATCCGGCGTGATGGGAAATCCCGGTCAGGCAAAT
>JAZOWR010000372.1:0-4087 GCA_045659345.1 Ructibacterium sp. | reverse complement strand
GAAATGCCCTTGAATTTTTTGTTCACGCTTTTGGTGGTGGTTTCTGTGTATACTTTCGGTTGCAAAAAGATTGCGCTTTTAATCTCTGCCTCTAAATCCCACTTTCCCAGTTCGTAAGGGTCAATCATATCTGCATCCATGGGGGTATCGCATACAATACTATCAGTATCGCAGTAATAGACCGTCCCTTTCTCGGCCTGTTTCCTCAGAGCATCTAACAGGGTTAAACGGGCGTAGCTGGTAACATATGCGCCCACTTGCACTTGTATACTTGTAGCGTTCACTTTGTCGAAAATCTCAAAATAGCCCATCTCCTCATTAACATAAATGAGCCGTTCACTATCCTCCCATTTCGGCAGCAAGGATATATCACGCAGGGCCGTTTTATCATCACGCCTTAAACAAGTCCAGCCATATAGAGTATTGAGTACCAGTTTAGAAAAGGCTGTCAGGCTGGCATTGCCCTCTCTTTTTCCCTGCTCTTTCATAGGGTAAAAGGTTTGTACGGCGTTTAGGAATACGGGGTAGGTTTTCTTAAAATGTACCTGTTCAATAAAGCGCACGATTTCAACCCCGCAATTTTTAACGGCATACTCCAATTCAACATATGTCCAACTGCCCACCACATGACCAGTCACAAAAACCAGCTTTCCCATTTTACAGGGGAGAGGTGGGATTGTTTGCGGCGGTATGTATACCTCTGCTTTGATAAATCCTAGCCCCTCCCGATACTCTAACCACCAGTCCCAATTATGGGCTATGATAATGGGGTCATCTTCATATTTCGGATAGCCTACGGGATACTCCTTGTAAAACTGGGTCGGGTAAAGGCTGTTTACATCATAATGATAACCTACAATTTCCCCATCTTTCGGGGCTAGATATGGAGTGAAAACCTCCGTACGGCCACCATAGAAAGCCTCCCGTATTTTGTTCTCACATTCCACATAAGAAATCGTGCTTTCTTTCATGGTCTTGGTACTACCCCATGCCGGGCAGCTCGTCAGCATTTCATAATCGCTTTTGTTTCCCGGCGTTCTGAAAGGCTCCCCGCCGTATCCGTTCTTTAATAGGTAACGGGATAAACTGGCAGTAGAAAGAATGTGGACGAAGTCCTCAACTTCAAGTTTTGCAACCTCCATTATTTTATATAGAACCTCGTACAAGGATATAACATCATATCCCAAATACTCTAAATACAAGGGGTCGTCCACATCGCAACGGGCCAGAAAGTCCACATGGTCTGTATATTGATTTGGATATTTTTCCTGTACGGCTTTCCATAGGTCAAGTTTGCCGTGTTCTACATCAAAATCCCTGCTCAGTTTTGACAATGCGGAGGGTAGTATTTTGAAACTGTCTTTAATGGTGTATTTCAGACAAGTAACTGTGGCATATTTATTGCCTATCTTTTTCGTGGTGTTCCACAGCACATTCCCTTTTTCCCAAACCTCGGGTAATTTGCGTAGGTCAAAGTCGGCGTTGTGAATATAGCAAATAGGCCGATATCCGTTATCATAATACTCTATCAGTTTCCATTCCACATCCCGGAATGAATAGCCGTAAACCACGCCCTTTCCGTCATAGATTGCAATCCGTCTCAGTTCACCGTCTAAACCTACCGTCTCAGTATCCAGAGTAAGTATATACGGCTCCCGTTTCTTTCTGGGCATGGGCAAAGCCCCCTATTAGTAGTTTTCTAAATCATCCATAAAGGGCAAGTTGTTACGCTTGCAATATCGTTTCAAATTCTGCATAAATCCGCTAACATCGTTGTTTCTCATTTGGGTAATGCAAGTATAGGCCATTTCAAGGAAATCCCACTCGCTCCATTTGTTCGATACTGTTACCTTGCTAAACTGGTTTTCTACCATTTTCAAATGGGCCGGGTTCATATCGTAACCACGCTTATAGAAAACCCGTGCATGGTGTTCCATGGTTTCCTTGCTACCCATAGCGATATTGAAAACGCCACGAAAAGAGCTGCTATCATCCTCATTTATTGCGGCCTCTCTCACCCTGTCCATAATTAGCGCTTTCAAGTCCTCAATAGGTAGAACGGATAAGTTCTGGTGGTGCCACCCGTCTACGATATCGGCAAAACCTATATATAAATATTCTTTTGCTTCATATACAAAATGAATGTCTTTTTCTTGCTTTTTTCTTATCCGTTTTTGTGCTGTGTATGGTACATCAATTTTTGGATAAGTTTTCTGTAGTTTTTCCCAGCCATAATTATAGTGGGATTTTGGTATATCTTTTAACTTATATCCCGCCGCTTTTAGAGCGTCTAAATTTTCGCCCTGTCTGCGCCATTTTGACAACTGCTTTTTATCGTCAAAATTTATGGCTTTATAATCAAGCCTTTCACGGGTTATAATAGACAGAGGAATATTGTTTTTTAAGAGTTCCTCACGGCGGGCTATTCTGATTGATTTTTGCTTTTCGTTTCGGGTAATGCGTTTCGTTTCTTTTCGGCGTGTGGTGGTGTCCATGCGCCGTGTCTGTTTTTCGGTATAGCCGCCTCGTTTAAGGGTTTCTGTCTGTTTCTTTTTGGCGGTCTTTGCTTGGATACGCTTGTTTGATTTTCTCGCCATAGTTATACCCTCATATTTTCAACAAAATAATGCAAAAGCAGGGGCGGGAAATTATCTCCCGCCCCTGTGTAGTATTTGGGCGTTTATACAAGTTCGATAGTGTTAGTCTTGAAGCCCTTTCTAGTTTTCTGCTCAACAACCATAATTTTCAGAGGGGGGTTGAAAGGAGCAGGGCCGACAATGGCGAAAATCTTCTGGAAGCTGCTGGCGATACCCTGAGAAACAGCGTCATAATTCTTTCCGTCCTTGTCGATAACAACCATTCGCAGAGCGTCAACGACTTCGCCCGTGTTTTCGTCGGTAAGGCTGACGGGGTGTGCCGCAACATCGACAACCTCCAGAACCTTGTTCTTGTAATCGTCAAGGCTCTCGCCCTTGTTGTTGATAGCGTTGTAAATGGCAATCTTGCTCTCACGGCTGCCATCATCAACGATAGAGCAGAAAAAGCTATTAGTGGCGTTGGTCAGCATATCCAGCATATTGGGTACTGCGATATCCTCACGATTGACAACCATCATATTATTTTCACTCATTGTTTTCAGTCTCCTTTTCGGTAATTGGTTCGACGGTTTGACCGTCTAAATATTCTTGTAGCCAGTCCTCTTTGATAAGCAGCTTTCGGGGTGTAGGAGTGATATACTTGATTTTCCTATCTTTACACATACGGGCTACCGTGCGTCTGTGTACCCCTAATCTGTCCGCTACTTCCTGCGTTGTTAAATACTTCTCTTGTGTCACGGGGTAAACCTCCATTTCGTCTACGGCTTAACACCCCCTATAATACATTCAATGTCGCTTAGTGTCAAGCGTTGTCGCTTGCGCCAGCGTTGGGGGTTTCGTCCTCGGTTGCCTCCTCGGCCTCGGGGTCAGCCTCGGCGGGTGTCAGTTCGGCTCTAATCTGGGCTACCAGTTCCTTAGCGTCGATTTCGGTATCCTTGTTAATCTTCTTGGCGGCCAGAATAAGGGCGTTCACATCACGCATACGGGAACGGGCCTCCGCTCTCCATGCAGCGCTATTTTCCTCGGCCTCGATGACATTGCGAACCTCGTCCTTGATTACCTCGTACATCTTGATTTCCTTGTAGTTAGCCATTGTTTTGTTTCTCCTTTTTGAATTAAAGTGATTTATTTAACAAAACATACATTCGGGGAACATATGTTTTATTATACGATTTTTGTGTAAAGAAAGTGTGAAATATTTGTGGGGTTTAATTGTCGGTTTCGGGGTTCCAGTTATCGGCCATGTATGTAACCAGTTCCACAACGGCCTCCATGCGGGCCGTTTCGAGGTAGTCAATCTCTTTGTTTAGGCGCTTAATGTGCTGGTATGCGTGGGCAAGGTCTCTCCGGAGGTCTCGGCGTTCTTTCAAGGTGCGGCAGTAATCGAATAGTAAACACAGCAGCGCCGTGATGTGCAAACCGAACACCGTGACAAGTATAAATTTATCGTTCACGGCGGCCCCTCCTTTTCTTAATGTGGAGATAGATTA